>NZ_JAZVJO010000330.1:0-21092 GCF_059453735.1 Peribacillus sp.
CCTAAAATTTTTATCAATGACATGCTTATATAAATAGCTTGAAAAATAGTGCATCATTGGCATAATCATAATCGGTCCTAAACGAAGTATACGAAAAATGGTTTCAATGGTAGATTCGTTTAGGAAGTTTCCAGCATATAAAAAAGCAATATCGCCCTGCCAAAGAAATAATAAAAATAGAAAATAAGCGACTGACCTGGTTAGGCTATTATTATCTTTAAAAAATATGATTAAGCCGCAGATTAAAGGTATGGTGGCGATGGCGAAAATTAAGATAAATTCCATAGGTAGCACCTTTCTGTTGTCAGGATAATAACCTTCTTATTTAAACAATATTTACATTTTTGGCTGACTTAATCAATATTTCTGGGAAAATGAGTATATTTTTAACTAATAAGCGTGGGTTTAGCACAATGGAAACTGAGGTATCTTTCTAATAGGAAAAAATGCCGGAAATCTTTGGAGGATATAGATGACAAAAGCAATGATAATCTGTAATCCGTCTGCTGGTAAGGAAAAAGCAAGAGACCTTCTGCCAGGGGCGATTTCTAATCTGAAAGAAGTCTACGATGAAGTGTATGTACGGGAAACAAAACAAGCAGGTGATGCTATTGCTTTTGCTCAAGATGCGTGTGAACAACAGTATGATGCTGTTATATCTATGGGGGGAGATGGGACGGTCAGTGAAACCATAAACGGATTGGCTGAACAGTGTCACCGTCCCGTGTTTGGGCTTATTCCGCTCGGGACTGTCAATGATTTTGCCAGAGCACTTTCTATTCCTCTTAATCCAGAAGAAGCGACTCGCGTGGTGTCATCTCAACGTACGAAGGCAGCTGATATCGGAAAAATAAACAACCAGTTTTTCATGAATGTTTTAGCAGTGGGGGCAGTTGCTGAAGCAACTTATAATGTGAGCATTAAACAAAAAACCCTTCTCGGACCACTAGCTTATTTAATAGAAGGTGGAAAGGCACTTGTTAATGAGACGCCTTTCAAGCTAACAGTAAACCATGATTTGGGGAAATGGCAGGGAGAAGCCTATCTAATGGTGGCGGCTTTAACGAATTCAGTAGGCGGATTCAAAGCTGTAGCTCCAGATGCACAGATAAATGATGGAAAGATCCATGTAATCATTGTTAAGGATCTCTCACTGACTAATATAATGAAAATTATCCCGAGTCTGCTTTGGGGCGAACTAAAAAAGCATGACCAAGTAGAATATTTTCAGACTTCCTTCTTAGAAGTTAGTTCGGATGAAGAACTAGCTGTTAATATCGATGGTGATGAAGGTGTTGCTCTCCCTTTTAAAGCTCAAATTCTTAACCAGCATCTAAATGTTATTGTTCCAAACTAAAATAATTAGGACTCCTGCCTAAGTGTAATTGGATTTTACAGAAAAACCCCTGCTATTTCTCTTCGAAGTTTGGTATAATAAATCACTGTAAGAGAACAGGATCACCGTCCCTATACTATATCTTGCAAATATAACTTGATAGGTGGTAACAAGAATGTCTGAAAGTAAGCCGTACAGAGTATTGCTGTACTATATGTATGTACCAATTGAAAATCCTGAGGTATTTGCCAAAAAGCATCTTGCGTATTGTAAGGAAATTGGGCTGAAAGGCCGTATCCTTGTAGCAGCTGAAGGAATTAATGGAACTGTTTCTGGTACCATTGAACAAACGGATATGTACATGAAAATGATGAATGAAGATCCAAAATTTAGTGAAATGGTATTCAAAATAGATGAGGCTGACCATCATGCATTTAAGAAAATGCATGTTCGTCCACGTAATGAGCTTGTTACCCTTCGTTTAGAAGATGATATTAATCCGAACGAACTAACTGGCCGCTATTTAAGCCCGAAAGAATTTTATGAAAAAATGCAAGATGAAGACACAGTTATTCTAGATGCTAGAAATGATTATGAATATGAAGTGGGACATTTCCGTAACTCAATCAAGCCGGATATTAAATCCTTCCGTGAGCTTCCGGAGTGGGTTCGTGAGAATAAAGAAATGCTTGAAGGCAAGAAAATCTTAACTTATTGTACAGGCGGTATTCGTTGTGAGAAGTTTTCAGGCTGGCTTGTTAAAGAAGGATTTGAAGATGTAGCTCAGCTGCATGGCGGAATAGCTACCTATGGAAAAGATCCTGAAGTTCAAGGCGAGCTTTGGGATGGACAGCTTTACGTGTTTGACGAGCGTATTACCGTTCCGGTTAATCGTAAAGAGCATGTGATTGTTGCTCGTGATTATTTTACAGGTGAACCATGTGAACGCTATGTAAATTGTGCAAATCCAGAATGTAATAAGCAAATTATTGCGACAGAAGAAAGTGAACATAAGTACTTACGTGGTTGTACACATGAGTGTCGAGTAACCCCGCGTAACCTATATGTCAAAGAACAAAATTTGTCCGAAGCAGAAGTAGCAGAAAGACTCAAAGGTATTGAAGAAACTGTTACTGCTGAATAAAGAGTCAAAACATCTTGAGCTGCATGCTCAAGATGTTTTTTTAAGATAATTTTTAAACAGTAGAAGGAAACGGGAGAAAAGAATCCATTATTATCGATGTAAACTCCCTCGCATGAATCACTATCGTGGGAGTGTTAAGGACCATTGCAATAGAAATGTAATGGGAATGAAGATATTATGGAACCCTAATAGATAACCTTGTAAATTATATCGGAGGTTCTTACGTGTATGGAAATGTTTCTTATTGTCCTTGTTTTGTTACTATTAATTGGAATATCTAATATGGTTAATCATTTCATACCGTATATTCCAGTACCCTTAATTCAAATAGCATTAGGAGCATTATTGGCTTTAATGCCGCTGGGATTTCATGTACCTATGGAAACAGAGCTTTTTCTCGTTCTATTTATTGCGCCTTTATTATTCCATGACGGGAAGAGTGTTCCAAGAAGTGCTCTTTGGGAATTGCGAAAGCCCATTTTATTGCTTGCGCTTGGCCTGGTTTTCGTAACGGTTCTTGTCATTGGTTACTTAATAAACTGGTTGATTCCATCTATTCCACTGCCAGCGGCATTTGCACTTGCAGCTATTCTCTCCCCAACAGATGTGGTTGCAGTTAGTGCTATATCCAGTCGGTCAAAATTACCTGCTGGCATTAAGCACCTCCTTGAAGGAGAAGGGCTAATGAATGATGCTTCAGGGCTCGTTGCTTTTAAATTTGCAGTAGCGGCAACTGTAACTGGTGTATTCTCGTTAGGACAAGCAACGGTGAGTTTTGTCCTTATTGCAGTAGGCGGCATAATTGCTGGTGTTATTCTCTCGTATGTCATAATCAGGCTGCGTATGTTGATTAGGCGTTGGGGGATGGAAGATGTCACCATGCATATGCTGATTCAATTATTAACTCCCTTTATCATCTTTTTGATTGCTGAACATTTTGGCGTTTCTGGTATTTTGGCCGTTGTGGCTGCTGGGATTGTTCATGCAATAGAAAGAGACCGAGAAGAATCACCGACATTGAAACTCAAAATTGTATCGACAAGTACTTGGTCCGTTCTTAATTATATTTTAAATGGACTAGTCTTTGTTTTGTTGGGATTACAATTCCCAAGTGTGTCTAAAACCATTTTCTCAAATCCGGAGTTTAATAATTTTCAAGTCATTTGGTACATTGTGATTATTACGGCAGCACTTCTAGCCCTTCGGTATATTTGGCTCAATCTATCGTGGTGGTTTGGCTCAAAGTTTAGAAAAATGGAATTGTTTGAGCTTAAACAAAGGACAGCATTGATTACAACCGTATCAGGGGTAAGAGGAGCGGTTACGTTAGCTGGTTCTTTTTCTATCCCTTACGTTTTAAACGATGGCAGTCCTTTTCCAGAACGTTCATTAATTATCTTTATTGCTGCAGGGGTCATCTTACTGACCCTGGTTGTAGCTAGTATTTTCTTGCCGATTCTATCTAAATCTGAAGCACCATCGGTGAAAGAAGATAAAGAAGAGCTTGAAAGAAAGGCAATCATTCATGTGAAGGAAGCCGCCATTCAAAGTATTGAAGCGGAGCTGAATGAGGAAAACCGAACAGCATCGCAAGCAGTTATAGCTAAATATACGCAGTTAATTGAAAGACTAAAAGTGCCTGAACGCCCAGAGGATACAGCAAATAATCAATATATGGAAGAAAAGATTCGTTTCAAAGCCTTAATAGCGGAAAATCGGTGCATTAATGAACTACTCAAAGAAGAAAAGGTAGATCGTGAAACGGCCTATATCGGTCAACAGCTTATCCATCGGATGGAAGTAGCTGTTACCAATAAAATGAAATACCGATTGATGACCTCTGTTGTCTTTATGAAACGAACATCATTTAAGATGCTTAAATCCATCTCACCGGAAAATGTAAAAAAGGTTAAGCTTTCGATTCAAACAGTTGTAGCCGTACGGAATTTAAAGATACAAACGGCGAAGGCAGCAATTACTGCGATTAAAGCTGATATAACTCCAGCAAACAGAGGTCCTTCATTATTAGTGATCAGAGAATATCGCAGATTGATTTCGAAGCTTAACCGAGAGAACATGTTGAAAAGTTCAAATGATAAATTACTGAAGCTTGAAAAAGAGCTGCATTATAAGGCATTTCAAGCTGAACGGGATGAGGTACAGGCCATGTACGAGCAAGGTCAACTTACGCGAGAACTGGCTCAAAAAATTCGGCAGCAAATTAACCTGCGAGAAGCATTTCTAATTGAAGAAAAAACATACGAATCATAAAAAACGTGCTAGAGCAGCAATCCTTTAGCATGTTTTTTTTCTTTACTCTTTAGTTGGAAGACCACGCAGATTATTCTGAAGCATATTGTCTAAGTATTTATTGATTTCTTCAAGGTTCCCAGCAACTTTTTCTTCACGGATTTTGTCACTTTTTTGTTTTTTAAGCGCCTTCTTCAGGATCACTTCACTTAGTGCTTGTGGGATGACCACTACGCCATCAGCATCCCCGACAATAATGTCTCCAGGGCATACTGCGGTTCCACCGCAGGAAATGGGAATATTGACTTCCCCAACTCCTGCTTTACCGCCAGCTGCCACTGTGGTCCCTTTACAGAATACCGGGAAGTCAAGTGCTTTAACCGGTATTACATCACGAATCGCTCCATCCACTACAAGGGCCGCAATTCCCTTGGTTTGCATCATGCCAATCACAAAATCACCGGCTATTGCTCGGTAAGTATCCCCTTTGGCATCAATTATTAATACATCACCATGTTGAGCTTTACGGATTCCTTCTAATACAGAGAGATTATCACCCACAGGTATTTTTATCGTAACTGCTCTGCCTGCAAAGCGATAGGTAGTCTTTAAGGGTTTAATCGCTGAATCTAAATTGTTCATTCCTTCCATTGCATCAGAAAGGCAGGTGGTTGACAAATCCTTAAATAAATCGATCATTTCCACTTTCGCTCCTTTTTTATTCAGCAAGTTGAGAGTAGGCTCGTAAAAATCTAACACTAAAGGTAGTACCTTTGTTAGGTTCACTTTTAACGGTAATGGATCCTGAGTGGTTTTGAATTATTTTGTAGCTGACCATGAGCCCAAGCCCATTTCCGCTGGCTTTTGTTGTGAAAAAGGGTTCTCCTATTCTTTGGAGCTGTTCTGATGAAAGGCCAATGCCATTGTCGATAATAGAAATGATCACTTCTTCCATTGTCGTTTCCATGGTCACAGTTACATTTCCGCCGTTTGGTAAAGCTTCAATGGCATTTTTAATGAGATTTAAAAAGACTTGTTTAAGCTGATGTTTCTCTCCAGAAATGGTGACATGTTCTTCTGGCAAGTGTTGAGAAATCGTTACATTTTTTAAAAGAGCCTCTGGTTTGAGAAAACTAATTAAATCTTGCAGCAATATACTCAGATTACATTCGCTGAAGACGACATCATGCGGTTTAGCAAACACCATAAATTCATTAACAATAAAATTGATCCGTTCAATTTCACCCAATATGGTTTCAGTAAAATAATCTTCTTGTTTCGATTCTCCCATCAATTGGACAAATCCTTTTATTGTGGTTAGAGGATTGCGGATTTCATGAGCGATACCTGCAGCCAGCTCACCAACCATCGAAAGTTTTTCCGTCTTTTGTAACATTTCTTCCGCGCGTTTTTTTTCGGTAATATCGTATTGGATGGAAATGAACTGATAGGGTGTGCCTGTTTGGTCTAGCAGCGGAACGATGGTCGTATCCACCCAATAGTGACCCCCATTTTTGGCTTTCTTTAATACTTCACCCTTCCAAACGTGTCCATTTAAAAGTGTTTTATCCATTTGCTCGAAAAAAAAGGGGGGATGGAATGCGGAATCTAATATTGAGTGAGGCTGCCCAAGTAGCTCTTCTTTTGAATACTGAGAGGCATTGCAAAATTTATCATTTACATAAGTAAACCGATGATATGAATCACAAATGGAAAAAATAGTTGCCTCGTTTAACGCATTTTTTAATTCAGTCAACTCTTTAAGCGTAATTCTTAAATCTTCATTTGATTCATCAAGAGCAAACTTGGTAGACGAAAGTTTATCGTTATAATGAATGATAAGAGTGTTGGAAATACTTAGACAGATAGGGTCGATAATTTTCATGGTTTGGAAGACGGTATCCGTTTGAATGAGACCTTGTTTTAATTCTTCTTCTAGAAAATCAAAAATAATGGTCCTAGAGAGATAAACGAAGCGCATTACTTGATCAAGAGTGGACAGTCGGATAATAGCTTTCTGGGAAAAAATGTCGACAAAGCTGAGTAAGGTTTTCTTCGTGTCTTGATCACATGATGCTAAATAGCTGCCAAGGAGGTAAAACGTTCTTGTCTGCATCGAATGAATGCTCTCTGACCGTGTATAGTTCAGGCTGTAGACATGATCTGTTTTAGAAAACTCAAATGTTCTCCATGCTAATTCTGCGCTTTTCTCTTGTATTTTTTTTCCGATGTACTCTAATTGATCGTCCATGCCGAATCGCCTCCTCGCTTATAGGATGATATATCTTAGGATTAGACATGTAGAGAGAAAAACCTCTTTTTTTAAGGAAAAAATTACCTAAAAATGTTCGTTGTGATGAATTTGTCGGTTTTGTTAACACGTGGATAACATGGGCGGATTAGTACTACGCTCAATTCATTAAGACGAATCATTATGGTACAATTTATATATTGTGTAATAGAATAGATGAGGTGGCATGAGTGAAAACAGTTGTTGTTATTGGCGGAGGTATTACTGGGTTAACTGCCATGTATTACTTAGATAAAGCTGTAAAAGAAAAAAACCTTGATATGAAATTAGTGTTAATAGAAGCGGACGAACAGTTAGGTGGAAAAATTAAAACCATCAAAAATGGTGAATTTATTATGGAAGCAGGAGCAGATTCAATTGTTGCGCGTAAACAAAATGTAGCTCCTTTTCTTTCAGAATTAAATTTAGAAAAAGAAGTCGTCTATAATGCTACAGGCACATCGTTTATCCATGCAGATGGAGTGCTGAAACAAATTCCTGCCGATGCTGTATTTGGGATACCATCTAGTCTAGAATCACTGGCGAAAAGTGAATTAGTTTCTGCTGAAGCAAAGGTAGAGGCGCTTAAAGACTTCTATCTAGTAAATGATTCTTTCACGAAGGACGATTCAATCGGCGAGTTCCTTGAAGCCTTTCTTGGCAAGGAACTAGTTGAAAAACAAATTGCCCCGGTTCTTTCTGGTGTGTATTCTGGTAAGCTGCACGACTTAACGATCGCGTCAACGCTGCCTTACCTCCTTGATTATAAAAATGAATATGGCAGTATTATCAGGGGAATTGAAGAAAATCGAAAGCAGGCTCAAGGATCTGGAGATAAAAAATTCCTATCCTTTAAGAACGGCCTGGCAACGATCATCCATAAGCTAGAAGAAAACCTAGAGTTTGCAGAAGTATGGAAGAATACGAAAGCAGAAAAAATTAGTAAAAAAGACGGCCGGTACCGAATTTCTTTAAATGGTAAGGAAGACATTGAAACCGATTATCTCATTCTTAGTACGCCCCATACAACGGCGCACAAATTGCTGCAAGATGAAGAACTTTCTAAAGAGTTTGGACAGCTGAAAGCAAGCTCTCTTATTAGCATCTATATGGGCTTTACGATTCCTGATTCTTTACTTCCAGCGGATGGTACAGGTTATATTACCTCTGAAGAAAGTGAGCTCACATGTAATGCCTGTACGTGGACAAGCCGGAAATGGTCTCATACCTCTGAAAACAATATGTTGTTAGTCAGACTTTTTTATAAAAGTTCCAATCCTGCCTATGAGGAGTTAAAGGACCTAAGTGAGCAGGAATTAGTGAAGGTTGCGCTCTCAGATATTGAACGAAGTCTTGGGATTACATCAGAGCCTGTTTCGAGCCAAGTAACAAAGTGGCATGATAATATGCCGAATTATTCGCTAAAACATCATCAGTTTGTCGAGAAACTTGAACAGAGATTGGATCAAGCGTTTCCTGGTATCTTACTTGCAGGCTGTTCGTATTACGGAGTAGGTATTCCTGATTGTATTGCCAATGGGAAGAAGACAGCAGAAATAATTATTGATCAATTAGGATAAACAAAGGCCGCATTACTCATTGAGCAATGCGGCCTTTAGTCGGCGGATTCTTATTTTAAGGCTTCAAGAACGTTATCAATGGTCACATCACTAGCAATTTTTCCGTTAATCGTCCAGTTGCTTGGATCTTCCATATCATAAACTTGGTTATTTTTTACAGCAGGAAGACCTTTCCATACTGAGCTGTCCTTTAATGCTTGAAGTCCATCTTCACCTGGAAGACTAGCTAGGAAGATATGGTCAGCATCAAGTTCAGCCAGTGCTTCTAAAGCGATTGGATTCCAGCTTGCTCCAGCAGCAGGAAGGTCTTGAATCATCTTCGGCTGAGTAATACCAAGATCATCATAAAGCACATTTCCAGCGTAGCGGTTGTTTTCTAATAAATAGTATTGTTTAGCAATGACCCAAATGACAGCAGCAGATTCATCACCGATAGATGTTTTAAGTTCACTTGCTGCTTGCTCAGCTTTTTTATCATAATCTGCAAGAACTTCTTTAGCTTTATCTTCTTTATCAACGATTTGTCCCATTATTTGCAGCTGCTTGCGCCAGTCTGCAGCATCTTCATCTTTAAACACATAAGTAGGGGCAACCTTTTTATATTCTTCATATTTTCCTTCTTCAATCGCTGAAGGGGAGCTAAAGATAATTAACTCAGGGTCCGCATTAATGGTTTGTTCAAGCGGCATATTCCATTCGATGGTCGGGACATCCTTCAAATATGGCTGTAAATAGTCATGTACAGCTGTTCCTATTGCCCATTGCGCGGCAGGTGTTACATCTAATGCAACTAATGAATCCTCAAGATTAGAAGCAAGAATACGCTTTGGATCTGCAGGGATTTTTACCTCACCCATTGCATCAGTCAGTGTAATTTCTTTTTTTGGTTCACTTTCTGATTTCTTTTCTGATTGTTCGTTGTCCTTACCACAAGCTGTTAAAAGTAATAATAGACACAGAAACGCGCCCATTAGAGCTTTATATGAATGCTTTTTAGTCAAAATAATTCCTCCTTATTAGTAACCTTTACCTAAATGATAATCATTATCAATTAATATGTCAATAGGACTAGCTAAATTTTCCTAATAAAGGATCTGTTCTCTAGTTCATTGCAACATCTGTCAGTTCCTTTTATACTAGTTTTATTGATAATCGTTCTCATTTTTTTAACGAATGGCAGGAAGGTTGAAGAACTTTGAAAATTACAGGCAAAACAAATGTAAGACCGAGTAGTAAAACAAACAGAACTCTGTGGATATTATTACTTGGTATGATTGGTTTAATCGCAGCAATGGCTTTATCCCTAAGGCTTGGTACTAAAACTTTTCAAATCGAAACAATCATTCAAGCCATTTTTACTTATAATCCAGATATAACAGCTCATCAAATTGTGATGGATATTCGCTTTCCACGAGCCCTAGGGGCAGCTCTGATTGGTGCATTTCTTGCTTTATCAGGGGCAATTATGCAAGCTTTAACCCGAAACCCGCTGGCAGAGCCGTCTTTACTAGGCGTGTCACATGGTGCCGCGTTTGCTCTGGTCCTCACGCTCGTTTTTTTTCCAAAGCTTTCACTAGCAGGGACTACAGCTGCTGCAATGGCAGGAGCGGGATTAACTGTGCTGTTTATTTTCTCGCTCACCGCTCGTGCAAAGGGTGGGATTACTCCTGTTAAACTAGCTTTAGCCGGAATAGCAATTGGTATGTTTCTTAGTTCGCTTACATCAAGCCTAGGACTCTATTTTAATGTAGCCAAGGATATGAGTTTCTGGTATGCAGGCGGGCTTGCCTATATCACCTGGAGTTCATTGAAAATACTAAGTGCAGCCGGAGTGGTTGGCGTAGTCATTGTCACCTTACTTGCAAAGTCGCTTACTTTGCTTGGACTCGGAGTAGATGTTACGAAAGGACTCGGAATTAATCTCCATATTGTAAGGATCCTTGGCGTTCTAGCCGTGCTGTTATTAACCGGAAGTTCAGTGGCTGTTTCTGGAGCGATTGGTTTTATTGGACTAGTTGTTCCACATATCAGCCGGATGCTGGTTGGCTCGGACTATCGATTGCTCCTTCCTGTATCTGCTTTACTCGGTAGTGTACTGCTTGTTACAGCGGACGTTGGTGCTCGATTAATTAATCCTCCCTATGAAACGACGGTAGGCATCGTAACTGCGGCAATTGGTGTCCCATTTTTCTTATCCTTAGTAAGAAACGAAGGGAGTCGATCATCATGAATCGGGTGCCTAAACATATTATCTGGAAGATGTCACTGCTAGTCGTTCTTCTCATACTAGCGGTACTCGCAAGTTTAAACTTTGGCATTATTTCTATCTCACCAGGAGAAGTCTTACAAACGTTTCTAGGAAATGGCACGCCTAAACAAAAGCTGGTCTTATTTGATCTTCGTATGCCTACAGTGATCTTAGCCGTACTCGTTGGTGCGTTTATGGCGGTTTCTGGAACCATTTTGCAGGGCATTACCCGTAATGAGTTAGCAGACCCTGGGATCTTAGGTATCAATTCAGGAGCAGGTCTTGCAGTAGTCTTATATATTTCCTTTTTTAAAACATCAACGGGCAGTCTATCATTGTCTCATACTTTTATTTTGCCACTATTTGCATTCTTAGGTGCCTTGCTGACAGCAGGTCTGATCGTGGCAATCGCATGGAAGGGCGGCTTTCAATCGATTCGATTGGTATTGGTTGGAGTAGGAATTAACGCAGGGTTAAGCGCCATATTGGTTGCACTGCAATTAAGACTAGATCCGCTTGATTTCACGAAAGCAATGGTTTGGTTATCAGGCGATTTATGGGCGAACCAATGGACATATGTTTATGCTTTATTGCCTTGGTTTTTAATTCTCATACCATACGCCCTTTATAAGGCGCATACTCTAAACGTATTAAATTTGGGTACTCAGGTAGCCAATGGACTTGGCATCCGGACAAACAGGGAACGTCTCTATTTACTTATTCTTGCCGTTGCCCTTGCAGGCCTTGGTGTTTCGGCAGGCGGAGGGATTGCTTTCTTAGGGTTAATCGCTCCTCATATTGCACGAAGACTTACAGGTCCAAAGCATCTAACACTGATTCCAGCAGCTGTATTGATCGGCGCGGTTATTTTGCTGACAGCTGAGACGGTTGGCAGAAATGTACTAGCACCTATCGAGATTCCAGCGGGGATTGTTGTTTCTATTATCAGCACACCCTATTTTATCTATTTATTATTGAAAACAAAATAAGATCGGAGAGTCATAATGACAAACTTATTTGCCGAGGAGTTAACGATTGCTTATGATAACGAAGTAATCGTCGACCGTCTGAATCTCAAGTTTTCACCCGGAGAGATTACCGCGATTATTGGTCCGAATGGCTGCGGGAAATCCACTATTTTAAAAACGATGGCCCGGCTTCAGCCAAGCCATTCCGGGGCAGTTTATTTAGACGGAAAACTGATTCATAAAACGCCTTCCAAAGAAATAGCTAAGAAAATGGCTATATTACCACAATCTCCTGATGCTCCTGAAGGACTGTCAATATATGAGTTGATTTCTTATGGCCGTACCCCTTATCAGTCTGGTTTTTCACGATTAACGACGCACGATTGTGAAATGATTGATTGGGCACTCAGCGTAACAGGATTGAGTTCCATTCAGCACCAGCCTGTTGATACGCTGTCAGGCGGACAGCGTCAAAGGGCTTGGATTGCAATGGCTATCGCTCAAGAAACAAATTTACTGATGCTTGATGAACCGACAACCTATTTAGATCCTGCTCATCAGCTTGAGGTACTAAAATTATTAGAAAAGCTGAATGAAGAAGAGGGACGAACAATCGTGATGGTTATTCACGATTTGAATCATGCTGCACGGTTTGCAGACCATCTAGTTGCTCTGAAACAAGGGAAAATCATCAAAGAGGGAACAGCTGAACAAGTGATGAATGCAGAGGTACTTAAACAAGTCTTTAATATTGATACGGAGATTATAACGGATCCGCGTACAGGAAAACCCGCAATGATTTCTTATGATTTAATTAAATAAACGTGCGGCGGAAGCTTGATGGGACAGGCTTAATTATATTTAATCAATCGATTGATTAAGAAAAAATGGGTCAGTACTATTTGCTTGGAATATTCGGCTTATTAGGGATTCAAGACGGTCATAAGTGGCTCTATATCAAGCCAATATGGACTTTAATCAATCGATTGATTAAGAGAAGTGCGGGGGGGTTCTCATGGTAACGACGATTTATTTAGTTAGACATGCCCATTCTGTATACAGCCTAGATGAAGTGAATCGGCCTCTGTCAGAACAAGGGGTAAAGGATGCAAGAAAGGTCAGCGATACAATGAACAAGGAGCAGATTGATTTTGTTGTATCAAGTCCCTATAAACGAGCGATTCAAACCGTAGAGGGAATCGCCCGCCATATCAGCAAAGATATTGACCTGCAGCCTGCTTTTCGGGAAAGAAAGCTTTCAGAAGAACCGTTGGAGAACTTTGAAGATGCTCTTAGAAAGGTCTGGTCTGACGAGGAATTTTTTTGGGGTGGTGGTGAGTCAAACCTTACCGCAAGGCAGAGGGGGATACTGGGAATTCATCACATACTTGAACAGTATAAGGGAAAAAGGATTGTAATTGGTACTCACGGGAATATCATGACCCTAATAATGAGTGCCTACGATCGGCGTTATGATTTTCATTTTTGGAGAGAGCTTGACATGCCGGATATATATCAGTTGACCTTTGAGGAAAAGGATTTGATTGGAATTAAACGAATGTGGACACCAAGCTAAAACAACACCCCTGCATAAGGCATAAGACAGGGGTGTTTGTGGTTAGATGAATTTAGCTACTTCGTTCAATGGCAGGCGAGAAGATTGAAAAGAGGGTCCTGCTGACTTGCCAATCGCAATCAACACAATCGGAACATAACGTTCTTCTACCTTGAATTTTTCGCTAAATTGCTGCTTATTAAACCCACCCATAGTCACGGTATCATAGCCCCTTGAGCGGGCAATAAGCATTAGCTGCATGGAGATAAGTCCAGCATCGAAGGAAGCAATACTCTCTAAAGCTGTTTTGGGAGCAAGGGGGTATGAGTTCAACGTATTTTGAACAATACGATCGCGTGTATCTTCATCCATGAAACCAGCATCAACATTCATGCTATAAATTTTATCAACATTTTTATACATTTCCGTATCACCCAGCACGGCAATAACAGCAGAGGATGTTTCAACGGCTTCTTGGTTGTTGGCAATTGGACGTAACTCTTTTTTCACTTCTTGATTATCAATAACAAGGAAGCGCCAAGGCTGTAGATTACTTGAAGATGGGGCAAGCATGGCTTCATTCAACATCTCTTCCAATTCTTCTTTTGGAATTTTATAAGATGGATCATATTTTCTTACAGAGTGACGTTCTTTAATAATGGTTGATAAAGTTTGATCTGTAGGCATATTCATTTTACTTCCTCCTCTTTCACTTACTTTAAGTAAGCGAATTTACAGAATACTCCTTATGTGCTCGTTTGGTCAAGAAAAAAGATTGGTGCGTTACAGAAGGTTTAGTTAGGCACGTTTTTAGGGGCTGGGTTTGGAATATGGTAAATTAGGAAGTGAAAACAGAAAATGAGTTCAGTCGTGCAGCTAAGTCACGAAGGAGGCAAAGAACATGCAAGAGCTGCTTCATGAAGCGGAGTTATTTATTCGTACAAGCTATAAAGAAATGAATAAAACAGAAACTGAAACCAAGCGGCGTATGGATGAAGTTCGCCTTTTAATAGAAAAAACGGGTGAGTACAAGCATACCTTTGAGGAATTGAATCATGGTGCGAGAATGGCTTGGCGTAACAGCAACCGCTGTATAGGACGATTGTTTTGGGAATCCCTGCATGTGTTTGACCAAAGAGAATTAAATACCGTGGAAGATGTAAAGCAATCTCTTCTTACGCATATTAGCTATGCAACAAATCAAGGTAGAATAAAACCAGTGATTTCAATTTTTAATGAAAAACAGGTAAGGATTTGGAATCATCAGTTGATTCGTTATGCTGGTTATGAAACGGAAGAAGGTACGATTGGTGATCCAGATTCGATCCATTTTACGAAAATATGCGAAAAGCTTGGCTGGAAAGGAGAGGGCGGTTCTTTTGATCTGCTTCCACTCGTCATTGAAATGAGTGGTAATCCACCGAAATTCTTTGATTTACCAAAAGACATAATCATTGAAGTCCCATTGCGTCATCCGAAATTTGACTGGTTTGAAGAACTACATTTGAAATGGTATGCCGTTCCGATTATTTCGAGCATGGCTCTGGAAATTGGGGGGATCTCTTATGCTGCTGCACCTTTTAACGGCTGGTATATGGGAACAGAGATTGGAGCTCGTAATTTAGCAGATGAGGACCGCTATAATATGCTTCCAGCTGTAGGAAAGAGAATGGGACTTGATATTCAAAAAAATGCCTCACTATGGAAAGATCGTGCCCTTGTAGAATTAAATCAAGCCGTATTATATTCCTATAAAGAGGCAGGAGTTAGTATCGTCGATCATCATACTGCAGCGCAGCAATTTAAGCTGTTCGAGAAACAAGAAGCATCAGCTGTAAGAGACGTTACAGGAGATTGGACATGGTTAATTCCGCCGGTCTCACCGGCAGCTACACATATTTTTCATAAATCCTATGATAATAAACGGGTTCAACCCGCATATACCTATCAAAAACTACCTTATGAGTAAAGCGGCCCCCTTTTCGATGAAAGAAAAGGGGTTTTTGAATCCGGGCAATTCATTAAAAATAGAAGAAAATCTTTCTTAAAAAAAATATTGCAGTTTATCATAAAACCTGTATAATTAGCTTGGTTAAAATTAAACTTAAAGTTTACCAATAGTGAACTTTATTGCTCGTAAGTTTACTATACTTAAACTGAATGAAGGTAATAGTATGAATATTGGTCGAAAAATTAAAAACTTACGTTTAAAAAAGGGTCTAACGCAAGAAGAATTAGGTGAACGCACCGATTTAAGTAAAGGATATATATCACAAATTGAACGGGACCTCAGTTCACCTTCTATAGAAACCTTTTTTACAATAATAGAAGTTCTTGGCTGTACACCAAAACAGTTTTTCGATGAGGAAGAACGAAAACAAAAAGTGGTATATGACGAGGCTGAGCAAACCTTTTATCAAGACGAAGAACGCGGATACCAAATTCAGTGGCTCGTTCCGGAATCTAATGAAAAAGAGATGGAGCCTATTCGACTGACACTGAAGGAAAAGGGAGAGCATAAAACCTTTGAACCTTCACTATCTGAAACATTTGGATTTGTGTTAAAAGGACGAATTCTAGTTCGGCTGGGGAGACATGTTTATCAAGCAAAAGCAGGAGAGTCTATCTACTTTCATGCTTCAGAAGAGCATCAAATAGTGAACGATCATGAAGGTCCTTCGGAATTATTGCTGGTGGTAACAAATTCATACCTTTGAAAGGTATTTGGGAACATTAAATAGTGAGGAAGCGAAGGTTTCACACTGTAAAAGGGAGAGGTCGCAATGTCAGACCAAGTAATTATTCGATTTGAAGGTGTAACAAAACAGTACGATCAAGATTCACCTGTGTTAAATGATGTCAGCTTCGAAATTGAACGCGGCAAATTCTACACACTGCTTGGGCCATCAGGCTGTGGAAAAACAACCATACTGCGGTTAATCGCCGGATTCACTGAGGCTACGCAGGGAGAGATCTATTTTAATGGAAATGTGATTAATAATGTGCCTGCGAATAAGCGTCAAGTTAATACAGTCTTTCAGGATTACGCCTTGTTTCCGCACTTAAATGTTTTTGAAAATGTTGCGTTTGGACTGCGCATTAAAAAAACGAAAAAAGATGAAGTAGCCAAAAAAGTACATGAAGCGCTGGCATTTGTAAACCTTGAGGGATATGAAAATAGAGAGATTCGTGAAATGTCCGGCGGACAGCGTCAGCGTGTAGCTATCGCTCGTGCGATCATTAATGAGCCTGAAGTTATTCTTCTAGATGAACCACTATCGGCACTTGATTTAAAGCTGCGTACCGAAATGCAGTATGAACTGCGTGAATTACAGCAGCGACTTGGTATTACCTTTATATTTGTAACCCATGACCAAGAAGAAGCACTAGCCATGTCAGATGAGATCTTTGTCATTAACCGCGGTAAAATTCAGCAAAGCGGAACGCCGACGGATATTTATGATGAGCCAATTAATCGTTTTGTTGCTGATTTTATTGGTGAATCAAACATTGTAAAAGGTAAAATGGTAGCTGACCATCTTGTCGAGTTTGTCGGAAAACAATTTGACTGTGTCGATCAGGGTCTTAATCCTAATGAACCGGTGGAAATTGTTATTCGTCCAGAAGATCTTGAAATCTCTACCCGTGAACGCGGTAAGCTGCAAGTTAGAGTAGATTCTCAGTTGTTCCGAGGGGTTCATTATGAGATCAGCAGTTATGATAAAGATGGAAACGAGTGGCTTGTTCATTCAACTAAAAAAGCAACGGTAGGAGACGAAATCGGATTGTACTTTGATTCAGAAGCGATTCACGTTATGCGTTTTGGCGAAACGGAAGAAGAATTCGATAAACGACTTGAAGCCTATGGAGATGGTATCGAGCATGAAGAATAAACTATCACACAATCTTTATGCCATCCCTTATGCCCTCTGGATTCTAATTTTCGTTGTTGCACCTATTGTTCTCGTACTTTATTATTCGTTTTTTGATATAGAGGGTAACTTATCACTTACCAATTATATAAACTTCTTCACACCTGTTTATTTAAAAATGACATTGAGCTCCTTTTGGTATGCGTTTTTAATTACAGCATTTACATTATTGATTTCTTATCCAACTGCATTGTTGTTGACTAAAACAAAACATAAGCAGTTATGGCTGCTTTTAATTATTGTTCCATCGTGGATTAACCTCTTACTTAAAGCCTATGCCTTTCTTGGAATCTTTGGTACATACGGGACAGCGAACAGCTTACTTGAGGTACTCGGAATTGGCTCTAAGCAAATTTTGTTTACTGATTTCAGCTTTATTTTCGTATCCGTATATATCTTTATTCCATTCATGATTTTGCCCATCTTTAATGCACTGGATGAAATGAGTCCAACGTTACTAGATGCCGCCAACGATCTTGGTGCCTCTGCTTGGACTACATTCCGCAGAGTTATTTTCCCTTTAACATTGGATGGCGTTCGTTCTGGCTGTCAGGTTGTCTTTATCCCAGCGCTGTCATTGTTTATGCTGACAAGGTTGATATCAGGTAATCGGGTCATTACGCTTGGAACAGCCATTGAACAGCAGTTCCTCGTTACGCAAGATTGGGGAATGGGTTCAACCATTGCTGTTTTCCTGATTATTATTATGTTTGTGTTTGTTGCCTTAACTGGCAGCAGAAAGCGGGGTATGTAAGTTGAAAAAGAAATTAACTCCGTTGTCGGCATTTTTCCTTGTCCTTGTGTTTCTCATCTTGTACGCACCAATTTTCTTTTTAGTATTTTATTCGTTTAACAGCGGTGGTACGATGTACAGTTTTGAGAGCTTTACGCTTGATTGGTATCGAGAGCTGTTCTCTGATACACGCTTACTGATTATTGTTTTGAATACCGTAGTTGTTGCTTTGCTATCTGCACTCATTTCTACAATTATTGGAGTGTTAGGGGCCATAGCCATTAAATCAGTTAAAGGGAGACGGTCCAAAAACACCCTGCTTTCTTTAAACAGTGTGTTAATCGTCAGTCCTGATGTGATCATTGGTGCTTCTTTTTTAATTTTATTCACTATGGCTGGCGTTAAGCTAGGTTTCTACTCAGTTTTACTTTCCCATATTGCTTTTAGTGTGCCGATTGTAGTCCTGATGGTACTGCCGAAACTTATGGAAATGAGCCCAAGTTTGCTAGATGCAGCTTATGATTTGGGGGCAAGTCGCTGGAATGTACTGACAAAGGTTATCCTTCCGTATATTACTCCAGGTATTTTCGCAGGATTTTTTATGGCATTAACCTATTCGTTAGATGATTTTGCCGTGACGTTCTTTGTTACGGGTAATGGCTTTTCAACATTGTCTGTAGAAATTTATTCGTTAGCTCGTCGTGGAGTTTCCTTGAATATTAATGCTTTATCTACTTTAATCTTTATTGCTACGATCTTTCTGGTTATTGGCTATTACTTTATTACAAAACAATATAGTAAAAGCGGAATGGGGGGCAAAAAATGAAGAAGCTTCTCCAAGCGTTTGTACCTATTCTAATCGTATCTCTCGTGCTTTTATTTGTGATTTCAAGCTTAAATTCGTCTCAGGGCTATTCAAGCAAGAACAAGTTGACTATTTATAACTGGGGCGACTATATAGACTCAGATTTAATTGAGCAATTTGAAAAGGAAGCGGGCATTACCGTTGTCTATGAAACCTTTGATTCAAATGAAGCGATGATGACTAAGATTGAGCAGGGAGGAACGGCTTATGATGTTGCTGTTCCATCTGAATACATGATTGATAAAATGATTCAGGATGATTTACTCCTTCCGCTGGATCATGAGAAACTGTCGAATCTGAAAAATATTGATGAGCGATTTATGGACCTTCCATTTGACCCGAAAAATAAGTATTCAATTCCTTATTTTTGGGGAACCGTCGGGATTGTCTATAACTCGAAAATGCTTGGTGATATCGAGATTAACAGCTGGTCTGATCTATGGGATCCGCGTTTAAAAAATGAAATCCTTCTAGTTGACGGTGCAAGGGAAGTAATGGGAATGGGACTTAATAGCTTAGGCTATTCGTTAAATGATTTGAATCATGATCATTTGAATGAAGCGAAGAAAAAACTCGACTCATTAATGCCCAATGTAAAAGCTATTGTGGGCGATGAAAGCAGAATGCTTCTAGAAAATGAAGAAGCATCCATCGGTCTTGTGTGGTCCGGGGTAGCTTCCGAAATCATGGCAGAAAACGAAGATCTCGAATTTGTCGTCCCAAAAGAGGGATCAAATTTATGGTTTGACAATATGGTCATTCCGAAAACAGCCAAAAATGTCGAAGCAGCTCATCAATTTATTAACTTTATGCTGGAGGCAGAAGTTGCCGCTCAGAATACTGAATACGTCAGCTATGCAACACCTAATAAAGAGGCACTGAACTACTTGCCAAAAGAAATTGTGAACGATGAGCGCTTTTATCCTGCGCCAGATCTAACAGAAAGACTTGAGGTTTACGAGAATTTAGGCAAAAAAAATCTTGCTTACTATAATGAGTTATTCTTACGCTTTAAAATGCATACGAAATGAGAAAAACGCCGTCCTTAATTTGGACGGCGTTTTTTTGTGAACTTACTTCATGGTTCTTTCATTGCCTGTTCATAGTTTATTCATAATTAGGGAGTAAGATTAGGTTAATTGAAAAGAGGGACGTGAATAAATTAATGAAGAACAGTTGGAAACAGCCCAGTACGTATTTGTGGATTGCAGGTATACTTGTAGTAGGAGCGCTTATCTTTTTGTTAATCACATATACGAGCAGTGCAAAAGGAAAAGCAGTAGCTACAATAGATGGGGAAGAGATATCGAAAGACGATTTATATGAGAACTTAGTTAATCAATATGGTGCAACTTCATTAAAAACCATGATTTCCGATAAAATTGTTGATATGGAAGCAAAGAAGGAAGATATTAAGATAACGGATAAGGAAATCGATAAAGAAATGAAAACGTTGATTGAATCTTATGGTGATGAAGAGACCTTTGAACAGCAATTAGCGTCTACGGGTGCGACTAAGCGTACACTTGAAAAAGACATCGTAAAATATCTGCAGACAGTCAAATTACTTGAACCGCGTATTGAAATCACAGATGAAGAAATAAGTACCTACTTTAAAGAAAATAAAGACTCCTTTGCTCAAGAAGAACAAGTAAAAGCTTCGCATATCCTTGTAGAAAGTAAAGCGGAAGCCAAAGATATAGCTAAGAAGTTAGCGGCTGGGGAAAAGTTTGCTAACCTTGCTAAGGAATACTCCACAGATACCGCCAGTGTAGAGAATGGTGGGGAACTCGGCTTTTTCGGTAAAGGAGAAATGGCTGAGGAATTTGAAAAGGTTGCTTTTTCCCTTGAAAAAGGAAAAATCAGTGATCCAGTCAAAACGAGTTATGGGTACCATATAATCAAAGTAACAGATAAAAAAGCAGCTAAAAAGGCTAATCTTAAGGATAGCAAAACGGAAATTGCTGCGACGTTAAAAAATGAAAAACTACAGACTGAATATACCACTTGGCTGACAGAGAAGCAAAAGGATTATGATATTTATAATAGTCTTGAAAATGAAACAAAATAAGAAAAACGGTTTAATTTGGTGTAAACCAAGTTAAACCGTTTTTTTGTTATACCCATTTTATTTTAGTGGGATAAAGTTCCACGTGAAACAATTCTGTTCTTTTGTCAGTGAATTCAGAGG
>NZ_JAZVJO010000331.1:0-12367 GCF_059453735.1 Peribacillus sp.
TGGCTAATTCAAAGGAGTGGATTCTAAGATTGGCTGAATTCGGGGTAGATGTGATAATGACTGATTTTCCAGAAGCCGCTATAGGCATTCTCCAAACTAGACATGATCTCGAATCAATGTAAAAAAGAAGGGGCATCGGCCCCTTCTTTTATCCATATTTATAAGGTTTTATCAACGAGACGATCCGCCTAGTTGTTGTTCAGCCATTTGTACTAAACGCTTAGTAATTTCTCCACCAACCGATCCGTTCGCACGAGCAGTTGTTTCTGCACCTAAATTCACTCCAAATTCAGAAGCAATTTCATATTTCATTTGTTCTAGTGCTTGTTCTGCTCCTGGTACTACTAAATCGTTACTGCTGTTGTTATTTGCCATATGTCTTTCACCTCCTCTCTACTATTAATGATTTACTTTTCTCCCCTAATGTATGTTTGCCAATTTATTGAAAGTTGTTTATTCACTTATCATGAATGAAATCTTTTCTCATACATTAATAATGAAGTCTATTTCTAATAAGCATGTCATCTACAAGAAGGAGGATATTCCTTTGCAAATACATGTTGTTCAACCGAATCAAACGTTGTCAGGTATTGCTTCAACTTACGGGGTCACTGTAGACAGACTGATCGAATCAAATAAAATTCCGAACCCAACCAACTTAGTTGTCGGACAAAATATCGTGATCCCTATTGTAGGCAGTTATTATTTCGTTCAGCCAGGAGATTCCCTTTATAGTATTGCTCAGAAGGTAAACATTCCGTATCAGGAACTAGCAAGAATTAATGGCCTTTCAGAAAATCAACAACTTTCCGTTGGGTACCGGCTTTATATACCAGCTCGAACAAAAACAACAGCCGAATTTAACGCATATATTGAGCCGCGTGGATCTAAAGTATCTACTGTCTTAGAGCAGAGCGCTATTGAAAATGCACCATACTTAACTTATTTAGCACCATTTAGTTTCCAAGCAAAGCGCGATGGTTCTCTTAAAGAGCCGCTCCTAAATAACTTTGCCGAAATCGCTAGAAATAATCGCAATGTTTTAATGATGGTTATTACCAATCAGGAAAATGACCAATTTAATGATGAACTCGGACGAATTCTGCTGACCGATATGGACATACAAACTAAGTTTGTGACCACGATTGTTAGAACAGCAAAAAAATATGGATTCAAAGACATTCATTTTGATTTTGAGTATCTTCGTCCTGAGGACCGCACGGCTTATAGTCAATTTCTTCAAAAAATGAAAACTCGCTTCCAAAAAGAGGGGTGGCTGTTATCCGCAGCCTTAGCTCCGAAAACTAGTGCCGAGCAAAAAGGCCGCTGGTATGAAGCTCATGATTATAAGGCGATTGGCGCAATTGTTGATTTCGTTGTAATCATGACATACGAATGGGGATACAGTGGAGGACCCGCACAGGCTGTTTCCCCGATTGGTCCTGTTCGGAAGGTATTAGAATATGCCATCACGGAAATGCCCTCTTCCAAGATTCTTATGGGCCAAAATTTATACGGTTACGACTGGACTCTTCCTTTTGTACAGGGAACAACTGCCAAAGCTGTCAGTCCACAACAAGCGATCGAAATTGCCGCTGACTACCAAGTGGTCATTGAATATGATCAAACCGCTCAAGCTCCCCATTACACATATACAGATAACGATGATAAACAGCATGAAGTTTGGTTTGAAGATGCCCGCTCCATTCAGGCGAAATTTGACCTTCTAAAAGAATTAAAACTACGAGGAATGAGTTATTGGAAACTAGGTCTCGCGTTCCCGCAAAATTGGCTCTTAATCAGCGATAACTTTAATGTTCGGAAACGGGCATAAACAGAAAGGCTGTCTCAAAAGGTCCGAAACCTTTGAGTACAGCTTTTTTCTTTTTGAATGACTACTTGTAACAAAATAAATGACTACCTTATGAATCCATTTTTTTTTGTACATAATGGAATTAAGGAGTGTGAGAAACATGCTAAGAGTCCGAGTGAAACAATTTTATGACAGCTATCCACGCTGGCCGCGTCTAGCTCGGCTGCTCGTGCTTATTTGTCTATTTTTACTGGTTTTTGGCACTCTTATTCACCTAGTAGAACCACAAACATTTACGTTCTTTGATGGGATTTGGTGGGCGATAGTTACTGCGGGGACAATTGGATATGGTGACTTCGTTCCAGTAACGCCTTTGGGTAAAGCAGTTGGGATCGTCCTAATTTTTTCTGGAGCTGGAATTGTTGCCACTTATTTCGCCTCGATTGCGACAGTAGCCGCTTCCTCAGAGAAATCCTTTATTGAGGGAAAAAAACCATTCAAGGGTAAAGATCAGTTAATCATTGTAGGCTGGAATGAACGCTCTCGGTATATTATCGCGGATATGCATGAAAGAGAACCACAGCTGCCTATTGTCCTAATTGATGAATCTTTAGCCAGACATCCACTGCCGCGCACAAACATTCATTTCATACATGGTCGAGCTGCTGAAGATAACATCTTGTTTAAAGCAAACATTCATGAAGCAAAACAAATTCTTATTACAGCTGATCTACAGCAGAATGAGTTTCACACAGACATGTTTTCAATTCTTACCCTTCTCGCCGTTAAGGGACTGAACCCTGCTATCTATTGTTTAATTGAAATCCTAACGGAAGAACAGCGTCTAAATGCCTTAAGAGCCGGAGCAAACGGATTAATTGAAACCAATAAATTCGCCAGTTTTTATATGGTTAAGGCACTTATTACCGGTAAAACCGTTTTTGAAGAGGAAGAGCTTCCCTCCAAGTAAAAAAGCCTTCTCCAAAGAGAAGGCCGACCCAGGGCGCTCTTTTTTTTCACAAAACGCAGCTATTATAAGAGTACCTTTTCGACCTCATGCAAATGAGCCTGACCAAGAGAAATATAGTCTTCAGGAAATTCCCCATCCTTATCCTTCGGTTCAGCAAATTGGTTAAAAGCAGCGGTTACATTCCCGATATTCCCCTCTGGATCAACACTATCCTGGTAGACATGAGACAATAAAAAGGGCTGTTGCAGTTCTACGACAGCACCTGAAGAATCAAGCTCGCTATTAACAGCTTTAAATGGCAATCGTAAAAACAAATACCCTTCCTTATCATCCATTTTATAATCAAAAGACCCATGTTCATAATCCCAATTACCGCCAATTGAATAGCCCAGCGGTTTCAACTTTTGTTCTAAATCAGACAGCGGGAAGGTCTTACCTGAAAGTGAAGAAGACAACTCAATCATTCAAACATCTCCTTTTTCTTTTTTAGATTAGCTTTACCCACACCGGAAAAATCATCCGAAGAAAGAACCTATCTTTCAAATAAAGCCGCGGCTTATGAACTAATTTCAAGTGTACCTGTTTGGTTCGATGTATTTGTTTGTTTTTGTTCGTTCTTCTCGAGCTGTTATAGCATGGTTATCTGCTGGATCCGAACCTGCAATTGTTCGTCATCCTTATCACTATGGTTTATTTTCTCAATTTCTGCTTGGTGTTTCTTAAACTCTGGCGGCACCATTAACGGCCGCACTCGATAAAGTAGAATCAATTTGCATAGTACTCGTCTCCTATTTAGGTAAATGAATCGTAAGATATTACCGAAATGTATAAAAAAATCCAGAGCAGCCTAGCCGCTCCGGATTCATTCATTATTACAGACGTTTTTCTAGTTCCGCTTTCTTTTCCTCAAAGCCAGGTTTACCTAGTAAAGCAAACATATTTACTTTATATGCTTCCACTCCTGGTTGGTCAAACGGATTTACCCCTAGTAGGTAGCCGCTGATTGCACACGCTTTTTCAAAGAAATACACAAGGTATCCGAATGTAAAAGCATCCATTTTAGGGATACTTACGATTAAATTCGGTACACCGCCATCTGTATGAGCAAGCAATGTCCCCTCAAACGCTTTATCATTAACAAAATCAACTGATTTGCCAGCCAGATAATTCAAGCCATCCAAATCATTCTCTTCTGCCTCAATGGTTAGTTCATGACGTGCCTGGTCAACTTTAATAACTGTTTCAAAAAGGTCACGGCGACCTTCCTGTACATATTGACCTAATGAATGCAGGTCAGTGGAAAAATTGGCTGATGAAGGGAATATTCCTTTTTGATCTTTTCCTTCACTTTCACCAAACAGCTGCTTCCACCATTCAGAGAAATACTGTAAGCCTGGCTCATAGTTAATTAACATTTCAATCGTTTTACCCTTATTGTAAAGTACATTGCGAACAGCAGCATACTGATACGCAAGATTTTCTGAAAGTTCATCGGAACTGAAATCTTGACGTGCCTCTGCAGCTCCCTTCATCATTTCTTCAATATTTGCACCGCTAACTGCAATTGGTAATAATCCTACAGCAGTTAATACAGAATAACGGCCGCCAATATCATCCGCAATGACGAACGACTCATAACCTTTTTCTGTTGCAAGTGTTTTTAATGCACCTTTTGCTTTATCTGTCGTAGCATAAATCCGAGACTTCGCTTCATTCTCTCCATATTTTTCTTCGAGAAGTTTACGGAAAATTCGGAATGCCAAAGCAGGTTCTGTCGTTGTACCTGATTTAGAAATGACATTGATCGAAAAATCTTTATCTTTTAATAAATCCATTACATCGGTCATATAGGACGAACTAATGTTGTTTCCAACAAAGATAATTTGTGGTGTTTTACGCTGGTTACTTGGAAGTGCATTATAGAAACTATGCTGCAGCATTTCAATAGCAGCCCGAGCTCCTAGGTATGAACCACCAATGCCAATGACTAGTAAAACTTCTGAATCCTTTTGAATCTTTGCAGCGGACTTTTGAATCCGTGAAAATTCTTCTTTATCATAATTCTCTGGAAGATCGATCCAGCCTAGAAATTCATTTCCTGCGCCTGATTTAGCATGCAGAGATTGGTGCGCTGCTTTTACAGCATCTTGTAAGTAAGTAATTTCATGTTCACCGAAGAACGGTAATGCTTTTGAGTAATCGAAACGTACATGAGTCATGTTAGTTCCTCCATCTTCTATAAGAGTACCTTTTCACTTTATACAAAGCTGTTCCATTAATCAAGATTCTACTTTTTAAAAATCACAGGGATGCACGTAATATTGCGAGTACGTCTTCTCGATTTAACTTCTTAAAGTTACCAAATTCGCCGTTAATCATAGCTTTATCAGCCATTTCTTCTAATTTCGAATCATCAATATCATAATCCGACAATTTTGTGGGCGCACCTAAGCTGCTCCAAAATTCACGTAGTTTTGCAATTCCCTCGAGTGCTGTTTCCTCATCTGTTTTTCCTTCAGGATTAACACCAAACACGCGGACTGCTACCTGTTTAAAACGAGAAACATCTTCATGAAGCACATGCTTCATCCAATTAGGGAAAATGATTGCCAGACCGCCAGCATGAGGAATATCGTATACCGCTGATACAGCATGTTCTATATTATGTGATGCCCAATCTCCTCGATATCCAACCTGTAAATATCCATTAAGAGCAATCGTACCTGAATAAAGAATGGTCTCTCTGAGTTCATAGTTATCTAATTCATTTAACAGCTTAGGACCAGACTCAATCACCGTAAGAAGTAATGATTCACAAAAGCGGTCCTGAAGTGGTGCATTTGTTTTTTGATGAAAATATTGTTCAAATACGTGAGACATCATATCGACCATTCCATAAACAGTATGATTTTTTGGAACAGTAAACGTATTTACTGGATCAAGGATGGAGAATTTCGGGAATGTCAATGGACTTCCCCAGCCATATTTCTCTTTTGTTTCCCAGTTGGTGATGACCGAACCTGAATTCATCTCTGACCCTGTTGCCGCAATCGTCAGAACGGTTCCAAAGGGAAGTGCTTCCTTAATTGGTGCTTTTTTAGTCACTAAATCCCAAGCATCTCCATCATACTTAGCCCCTGCTGCAATCGCCTTGGTACAATCGATTACACTACCACCGCCGGCTGCTAGTATAAATTCAATCTTTTCTTTTTTACAGATTTCTACACCTTTACGTACTGTCTTAATTCGCGGGTTCGGTTCTACACCGGCTAATTCATATATATCTGCATCTATGCTTTTGAGTTGTGTCATAATCTCATCATAAAGGCCGTTCTTCTTTATACTTCCGCCGCCATAAACAAGAAGTACCTTTGTTCCGTACTGCGGAATTTCTTTTGATAGTTGTTCAAGTTGTCCTTTACCAAATATTAATTTGGTGGGGTTTTGATACGTAAAATTATTCATTAAAAAACAGCCTCCTTTTTTCTTCATTATGAAGAATCGCGCTTAGAATTACAAAATATCGGATTGAGTAAATGAATAAATTTCGGGTTATGCAGCAAACTATAGATGTTCGAACTAAAAGGAGGAAATACTATGAGTGGCATTCAAAGAGCTGCACTAGTCCTTACAATAATCGGCGCCATTAACTGGGGGCTGATTGGATTTTTCCAATTTGACCTCGTAGGTGCCATCTTCGGTGGCCAAGGTTCTGCCATTTCCCGTATCATATTCGGTCTTGTCGGAATAGCAGGATTGGTTAATCTCGGTCTTTTATTTAAACCGAGTGAAGAACGCTCTACGCAACCTGAAACAAGGACAGAACGTTAAATAAAGAAATGGCCGGCGATTGCCGGCCATTTCTTTCGTTCATTATAAAATAAAAAAAAATCGGCTGCTCTTAAGAGAGCAGCCGTCGAAAATTATTTTTTAATTAAATCTTCGCGTTGGGATTGTTCGATCCATTCTTGAAGCTTGTCCTTCAACGTATTGAAGCCTTCATTTGAATCATTAGTTGTTGTTGTTGAAGTTTTAATAGCTGCTTGACGTTTTTTAGGGGCTTTTTTAGCTGGTGAAGCAGGAACTTCTGGAGCTTCTTCAGTAGCACGAATTGATAATCCGATTTTACCTGCTGATGCATCAACAGAAAGTACTTTAACTTGAACTTCATCGCCCACTTTAAGATGTTCATTAACATCTTTAACATATCCGTGAGTAATCTCAGAAATATGAACTAAACCTTGTGTAGACTCATCTAACGCAACAAATGCACCATATGCTTGAATGCCGGTTACTTTACCAGTAACAACTGATCCAACTTCGAATTTTTCAGACATTGTAACACTCCTATATAAGTATATTTTTCCTCTATTACACGCAATATAAAATTATATCATACTTTTTGCAAATAATCAAAACATCTATATTCATTTTAACACACATCGAACATTGTTTAAACCTGTAATTTAAAGAACGACTTGTCTTTACATTCTCCTATTTCTTTTCAATTCAGTCCTCCAGACATCTGGATGAAATTCCTAATATTAGAAACACGCCGATTACAGCAATAATTCCCCTCTTGTCCTTCCCTAAAAAACATAGTAGTATAGTAAAAATATTCACAATTCAGCATTTTATAAAAGATACCTTTCGATTTATTATTGATTGTATTTTAAAAGGAGTTATTCAACTATGGCAAACCAAGAGCAATGGACATCTAAGATTGGATTTATTTTAGCAGCAGCAGGGTCTGCTATTGGGTTAGGAGCGATTTGGAAATTCCCTTATATGGCAGGGACAAATGGGGGCGGTATTTTTTTACTACTGTTCATACTATTTACCCTTTTAATTGGTACACCGATATTAATAGCTGAGTTCATTATCGGCAGAAATGCGCAAAAGGATGCTGTAAGTGCTTATAGAAAAATTGCACCTAAAAAGCCATGGTATTTAATTGGGTATGGAGGAGTCATTGCCTCCCTAATCTTGCTATCCTTTTATAGCGTTGTCGGTGGCTGGATTCTCTCTTATTTAGTACGAAGCTTCTCAGGCTCACTTTCAGGCCTTAGTCAGACTGACTATAATGGATTATTTAACGACATTATCAGCAGCCCAACGGAAACCATACTAGCTCAATTCGCTTTTATGATTCTAACCATATTAGTGGTGCAGGGCGGTGTTCAAAAAGGAATTGAAAAAGCATCTAAATATATGATGCCGGCATTGTTTGTCCTGTTTATTGTGCTATTGATTCGTTCCGTTACTCTTGACGGAGCAATGGAAGGGATTAAATTTTTCTTACAGCCTGATTTTACATCTCTTTCTAAAGAAACGTTTCTACTGGCACTCGGGCAATCATTCTTCGCACTAAGTGTGGGTATATCTGTAATGGTCACTTATGCTTCTTATTTAAGCAAAGCGGAGGATATTGCTAAGTCGGCCTTTTCAGTTGTCGCTTTAAATATCTTCATTTCATTACTTGCAGGTTTGGTTATTTTCCCAGCCGTCTTTGCTTTCGGCTTTGATCCTGCCAGCGGTCCTGGGCTCGTATTTGTTGTTTTACCAGCCGTTTTTAATGAAATGGCTTTTGGTACCTTCTTTATGGCTATCTTTTTTGTTCTGCTTTTATTTGCAACCTTAACCTCAGCATTTTCCATTCTCGAAATTATGGTTGCTGTTATGACTAAGAATGACACTAAAAAACGCAAAAAAGCATCATGGATATCTGGTCTCATTGTATTCGTCGTTGGGATTCCAAGTGCTCTGTCCTTTGGCGTTCTATCTGATGTTAAACTTTTCGGCAAAACCATTTTTGATTTAGCTGATTTCCTGACAAGTAATATTGCTCTGCCTTTAGGTGCCATGCTGATATCCATTTTCGTTGGGTATCAAATGAAACGATTTGAAGTGCAGAAAGAGCTTGAACTTGGAACAGCAAGTACAGGGAAATTTTTTAAAGTGTGGTATTTCTTAATCCGTTACGTGGCTCCAATCGGAATTTTCTTCATCCTTTTAAGTTCTTTGGGAATTATTTAGGAATCATCAAGAAAAATACATTTTTATACGATCTAATTCCTTTGTTTACATGGTAAAATTAGGTAGAGGCAAAATCTCTTTCTAAGGAAGTGAATTGCAATGACCGATATCGGTAAACTAATAAAAACATATCGAGAAAAGAAAAATCTGACACAGCAAGAGTTAGCTGTTAAAGCAAGACTAGGCACAAAATCGATTGAAAAGTATGAGTCTGGAGAGCAGATTCCCGATACTCAGACGGCATTGAAAATCTCAACTGTCCTTGATTTACCTGCTTCGGAACTATTAGAGCACGAATACACCGTCCGTCATGCTATTGATCAAGAAATCATACAGCTCATAACTGCGCTGGGACACGAAAAGACGAAGATGATTCTACGTAAGTTCAAGGAATTAAATGCAGAAGACTATACCTATATTATGAAAAAAATGTATGAATTAAATCATGATCAATCAGTATAACGATAAAGAATAATGGCAAGACTAATCGTAAGACATCTAAGGTTAGTCAGGATTCTATTTGCCCTGAAAAACATTCCTTTCTGATGTTTTTCAAGTATTCCCCCTTTTTAATAGGGCCCCCAAAGCTTGGGAGCCCTATTTTTTTATTGATAATTCTTCATAAATCGTGCTATTCGTTTCACTGCTTCTTGAAGTTGAACCAGTGATGATGCATAAGAACAACGGATATACCCTTCACCGCTTTCTCCAAAAACATCCCCGGGTACAACCGCAACTCTTTCTTCAAGAAGCAGTTTTTCTGCAAATTTTTGAGAACTTAAGCCTGTCTTTGCGATGGATGGAAACGCATAAAAGGCGCCACCTGGGTTATGACAAGCCAAGCCAATTTCATTGAAAGATTTAACGATATAATTTCTTCTCTGCCTGTAGCTAGTGCGCATATCTTCTACATCATCCCAACCATGTTTCAATGCCTCTAATGCACCATACTGGGCCATTGTGGGCGCACACATCATCGTATATTGATGGAGCTTTAACATTGCCTCAAGAATTTCCCGTGGCGCACAGACAAACCCAAGGCGCCAGCCTGTCATTGCAAAACTTTTGGAAAATCCATTAATTAAAATGGTCCGATTAATCATATCTCCGACTGAAGCAAAGGAGGTAAATGATTCATCATACGCTAGCTCTGCATAGATTTCATCTGCTATCACCAGCAAATCATTTTTCTTAATGATCTCAGCAATTTTAATTAACTCTTCCTTATTCAGCTGTGTGCCAGTAGGGTTATTCGGTGAACAAATAATCATCGCCTTGGTATTGGGGGTAATCGCATCTTCTAATTCTGCTGGCGTCAGCTTAAATTGATTTTCACCGGTCGTATGAATGATTTTAGGAACCCCTCCAGCCATTGTAACTAAGGGAGCATACGAAACGAAGCATGGCGAAACCACTAGTACTTCTTCACCTGGGTTAATAATAGACCGTAACGCAAGATCAATTCCTTCACTTGCACCAACCGTAACTAAGATTTGATGTTCAGGCTGGTATGAGACGTTGAAGGCTTGTTCCATATAGCCGGCAATTTCCGTACGCAGTTCCAGTAAGCCAGCATTTGCCGTATACGATGTCCTGCCTTCTTCTAAGGAGTGAATAGCCGCTTCTCGTACGGACCAAGAGGTAACAAAATCCGGTTCTCCAACACCAAGTGAGACGACACCTTCCATATTAGCAGCCAAATCGAAGAACTTTCGAATGCCTGATGGCGGCAGACTAGCAACCGTTTTTGACACATACTTCTCATTTGTCATGGTGACACCACAATTCGATTATCTTCTTCTGGCTGATCAAAAATCGTGCCATCATGCTTATATTTTTTCAAAATGAAATGTGTGGTTGTAGAGATTACAGAATCAAGTGTTGATAACTTTTCAGAAACAAATCTTGCAATTTCATTCATTGAGTTTCCTTCGACAATAACAGATAAATCATATACACCTGACATTAAATAAACAGACTCAACTTCTTTAAACCGATAAATCCGCTGTGCCACTTCATCAAAGCCCACACCTCGTTTAGGCGTAACCTTAACATCAATCATAGCGGTGACCCCGTGATGCTCATCTATTTTTGCCCAATTTATAATAGACGCATACCGTACAATTACCCGCATCTCTTCAAGTTTTGTTAACGTTTCTTCAACCTCTTGTTCGGAGGAGGCTACCATTTTCGCCAAATCACCATAGTCAATTCGACTGTTTTTTTCGATAATTCTCAATATTTCTAATTCCTTGTCATTTAAATGCATACCTTTCCCCACTTTCTTTGCTCTATAATGTAATACATAAGTTACAGTTGTTAGTAAACTTTTTTTATTATATCAAATACAAGCTGCTGCGTTATAGGAAAATAAGGGCACGATAATGAAAAGTGTGAACCCTAGGAGGACAGCTCGATGGAACTAACGATCTATAAAGGCACCCAAACTATTGAAGAAAACGAACTCTATTATGAACTGTATCAACATCCCGAAGGAAGACCAACATTAATTTTACTACATGGATTTCTTTCATCAACTTTTTGTTATCGCAAGCTGCTTTCACTCCTTGCCCAGAAGTATACAGTCTACTTGATTGATATCCCCCCTTTTGGGCAAAGCGGAAAGAGCAGTAAGTATACATACTCTCTGACTAATATTGCAAAGACGATTCTAACCTTTATTGACATGCACGAATTGGAAAAAGTGATTTTAATTGGCCATTCCATGGGCGGACAAATAGGGTTAAATATGTGCAAACAACGGCCGGATCTGATAGAAAAAATAATATTACTTGCCGGATCAGGTTATTTAGCAGCTCCCTCTCGATGGTTAAAAAAAGCCAGCTATGTGCCTTTTTTCTCCTATTTCGTCAAGCGCTATCTCGAAAGATCTGGTATCGAAAAAAACCTCCGACAAGTTGTCTACGATCAATCGATGATCGACGATGACATGCGAGACGGATATACTGCACCCTTTCTCCAAGGAAAAGCCATCTTCAAAGCACTAGGAAAAATGGCCCGCGACAAAGAAGCTGACCTAACGGAAAACGATTTACATACCATTCACACCAACTGCCTTCTCCTCTGGGGACGCTACGACAAAGTCGTTCCACTATCAATCGGTCAACGACTACACAAAGATCTTCCCAGTTCCCAGCTAATCATCATAGAAGGCACAGGACATTTACTGCCAGAGGAAAAACCAGAAGAAGTGTTTCGTCATATTGACAATTTTATTACAAATGAAGGATGACGGCTCCATGGGGCGGGGGGTATTTTCTTTCTTTCTACAGCTAAATCCTGATTATTCCCGTCTCGAATAAGGTTATTCCCGTCTGGATGAACACTATTCCCGTCTGAGAGGTGGTTATTCCCGTCTAGCACCTTTTCATATGACGAGTATACCCAGCGTGGTATCCAAAGACTCCATTAATACAACTTGTTCAGCAGGGCTATACGTCCTAGTGCAAAATCAAAAAAAGCTGATCCACAGAAAATGGTCAGCTTTTAGAAGGAGCAACTTGCATTATTTTTGATGGTTAGTAATT
>NZ_JAZVJO010000332.1:0-3956 GCF_059453735.1 Peribacillus sp.
GTATCCACAACATCTGTTGAGGTAAGACCATAATGAACCCATTTCCGTTCTTCACCAAGCGATTCTGAAACTGCTCTTGTAAAAGCAACCACATCATGACGCGTTTCTTCTTCAATTTCCTTGATACGTTTTGTATCAAAAGAAGCATTTTCACGAAGTAACTTCACATCTTCTTTCGGGATAGCACCTAGTTCCGACCATGCTTCACAAGCAAGAATTTCTACCGCCAGCCATGCTTTAAATCGATTGTCTTCTGTCCATATCGCACCCATTTCGGGACGAGTATACCGTTCTATCATTTTATTTCCTCCGTTTCAACCTGATGCTTCCAAATTCCACTAGCTTCTAATTCGGCTAATGCTTGTTTAATCGTGGGGCGCAATAAAGTGATATGGCCCATTTTCCTTTTTGACTTCGCTTCTTCTTTTCCATACAGGTGGAATTTCCAATCCTTTTGTTCCGTAATAGCGGAGAGCGCACCATCAAGATGTTCTCCAAGAAGATTAGCCATCACAACGGGTTTTAATAATCTCGTACTAGCTAACGGCCAATTACAGATAGCACGGACATGCTGCTCAAATTGAGAGGTCTCACAAGCCTCAATTGTAAAGTGTCCAGAATTATGCGGCCGCGGTGCCAGCTCGTTGACAATTAATTCTTCGGTTTCTGTCAAAAACATTTCTACTGCAAGGGTTCCAACCAAATTAAGTTCTTCAGCAAGTTTTCTTGCAAGTAGTACTGCTTTTTGCTCCGCTTCCTGTGTAATTCGGGCAGGAACAATCGTTAGATGCAATATGTTATTTTGATGTATGTTTTCAGCGACTGGAAAATGAGTCAGGTCACCATTTGCCTTACGAGTCATAATAACTGAGATTTCTTTAACAAAAGGTACCCATGCTTCGAGGACACAAGCGCCATTTTCTACTAAAATACTTGCTTTAGTTATATCAGACTCATCTCGAATCACAAACTGCCCTTTTCCATCATAGCCTCCCCGAACTGTTTTTAACACAACCGGATAGCCTAATTTATCAATAGAATCGTAAATGTCTTCGAATGAATAGACAGGGTAATATGGAGCAACAGGAACTCCAGCCGCCTTTATGGCCGTTTTTTCTTGTAACCGATCCTGTGAAATCTTCAGTAATTCCGTTCCTTGTGGTAAATTAGCATGTTCCTTCAGCCATTCAAGAGCCTCAGCACTCACATTTTCAAATTCGTAAGTAATGACATCACTAATCTCAGAAAGTTTTCTTAAACTAGCCAGATCATCGTACGCACCTGTTAGCTGATAGTCGGCTACTTGCCCGCACGGACAACCAAGTGTTGGATCCAATACAGCAATCTTAAATCCTGATGCTTTAGCAGCCAGCGCCATCATTCTTCCCAGCTGACCACCGCCAATAATCCCGATTGTTTGATAAGGGCCTATAACTTGCTTATTTAAGCTGCTCACTGCTCTCAAATACCTTTTCCCTCGTTTCATGTCGCAAAGCTTCTAACCCCTCTACAATTGCCGGATTATTTATAGAAAGGATTTGTCCTGCAAGCAACCCTGCATTTGTCGCACCAGCCTTTCCAATAGCCACTGTCGCAACTGGTACGCCGCCTGGCATTTGAACAATCGATAATAATGAATCAATGCCATTCAGTGTTTTTGTTTGTACAGGTACCCCGATAACAGGTACTGTTGTTTTGGCTGCAATCATCCCTGGCAAATGCGCGGCACCACCAGCACCAGCGATAATCACATGCAACCCTCTATCTCTGGCATTCTCCGCATATTCAAACATTAAATCAGGAGTCCGGTGTGCGGACACCACTCTCTTTTCAAATGGTATATGTAACTGTTCTAGGACTTCACAGGTATACTTCATTGTTTCCCAATCTGAAACGCTTCCCATAATAACGCCAACTTGCGGTCTCATCCCTTCGCCTCCACTAATGCTGGAATTGGATCAAACAAAAAAATCCGATCAGATTTTCTCCAAAGAGAAAGTGTCTGCCGGATTACCCCTAAAAATAAAAAATAGAGTATGTTCCTAACGTTCAGCTTTCTCTCATAGTCCGATAATTTACGGTTATCGGGTAGAAACTTTGGGCCATATCCCCTGGATTATATGAGAGACTTCTATATCATTAGTTACATTTTAACCATTATCCTAAATGCCTGTCAAGAAAATATCGAATATTAATCAAAATTTTATATTTAATGTTCGTGTTTTACTGTATTATTCTCGCTTCAAAAACGATTTTTCGATCCACAGGCTCATATTGAGTAATTCCATCCGAAATTTGTTCAACAAAAATCGGTTTTTCAATCCGCCTCACAGGAGCATATCCTTCCGCCTTCATTCGTTCAAGACAAGAATCAATACTTTCCCCTTTTTCTACTTCAAACGTCTTCTTACTTTTCTGCGTCACGAAATAATCTTCCCTTCCTAACTGACTTAACCCAAAAACCACCATGAATTGTTTTCGGTTCATAAGCGATTATAAAAGCCTTAGGATCAAGCTGTTTAATCGTATCATATAATTTCAATTCATACTTTCGTGGAGTCAATATTTGCAATGCCATTCGATCGCCCTCAAGACCCTGGGCCATCCAATCCGTAACACCAAAACCTTTTTCTCTTATCTTATTCGAAAGATCATTATTTTTATACTCGGCTGTGATTACATTAACTGTAATATACCCAATTGCCAGTTTCTCCTCAATCTTCATCCCGACAATAACACCAATTCCATAACCCACCGCATAGGCAATCAAGTTTTGAATTTTATCCAAATTATCTAATACAAGCCCCAGCCCAACCACATAGATGACTATTTCTATCATGCTTATTGACGCAGCCAGATAACGATAACCTTTAAGAGTAAGAATCATTCGGATGGTAAAAAACGTTACATATACAATATTAATTATTAGAATTATGAGTACCATAATGAAACTGTTTTCTAGCACTGTACCCGCCCCTATCTATTTTTATTCTACCCTAATTTACACGTATCACACTTTTCATCAGCCAAACTTAATTGCCCAACATGTGATGTACTTATAGATAAGGATTTAACCTCTACTAATGATACAGCTCTAGTATGTATTTGCAAGATTAAAATACACCATAATGGAAAAATTATTATAGTAGACTACCTTTAGCGATAGTTACCAATTTATTAATTAGTTTTAGGGAGAACTCTATTTTATGAAAACATGCTGCCTCTAGAGTTTGTTTTTATACTATACCAGCCATTAATCTCACCCGGATCAATCGTATTCTCGTTTGTTTGCTTTTTTAAAGCACAAAATATCCCGTTGAGCATCATGTTTTAAAAGGTTTTTTGAAAATGGGTCGCTAATCTTTAGAACTATTTCTTAATTTACACTTTTTAAGAAGACCTAGTAATTAAGTTTACATGGGGAGGATTTTTATTTAATTTTTGCTATTCCGGCCATTAATCCCTTCCAGAATGCTCTTATTCCCGTCTGGATCATGTGTATTCCCGTCTGTGGGGTATTGTAAAAAATACCCCTTAGGGCATCATGTTTTAAGTGATTTTTTGAAAATGGGTCGCTAATCTTTAGATCTATTTCTTTAGATACACTTTTTAGGGAGACCTGATGAATTAGTTTCCCCTGGGGGGGTATTTTATCTATTTTTATGCTATTCCTGCCATTAATCCCGTCTGGAGTATCCATATTCCCGTCTGCGATCATGTTAATCCCGTCCAAGCCCTGCATAATCCCGTCTAGAAACCCCATATTCCCGTCTGGGCGCTATTTTCAGGCACAAAATAACCCTCAGGGTACCACGTTTACTGGTCAACTTCTAAAACACGCCACAAAAAAAGACCAGCTATGCAGCTGATCTTTTCTTTCTGTTGCCTGGCAATGTCCTACTCTCACAGGGGGAGACCCCCAACTACCATCGGCGCTGAAGAGCTTAACTTCCGTG
>NZ_JAZVJO010000333.1:0-6094 GCF_059453735.1 Peribacillus sp.
TTTAAAAACTTTGACAAAATAATAAATATGAGGTAAATTACAGTTAGACGAACGATTTAGTCTAACTTAACTTTAATATTCGTATTTAGGGGTGTAAAGCATGGAAAATGTGTTTGATTACGAAGATATACAATTAGTTCCTGCAAAATGTGTGGTAAACAGTCGTTCTGAGTGTGATACTACTGTAACGTTAGGAAAACATACCTTTAAATTACCTGTCGTTCCTGCCAATATGCAAACGATTATCGATGAAAATATAGCCACGTACTTAGCAGAAAATGGTTATTTCTATATAATGCATCGCTTTGAACCAGAAAAACGTATTTCTTTTATTAAAGATATGCAATCACGTGGTTTACTCGCATCAATCAGTGTAGGTGTCAAAGAAGAGGAATACTCATTTATACAACAATTAGCCGATGAAAAATTGGTACCTGAATATATCACGATTGATATTGCCCATGGTCATTCGAACGCAGTCATTGAGATGATTAAATACATAAAAAAACTTATTCCTGTAAGTTTTGTCATTGCCGGCAACGTCGGAACGCCTGAAGCAGTCCGAGAACTAGAACATGCTGGTGCCGATGCAACGAAAGTAGGAATTGGACCAGGTAAAGTATGTATCACGAAAATCAAAACCGGCTTTGGTACAGGCGGCTGGCAATTAGCTGCCCTTCGCTGGTGCGGAAAAGCAGCAAGTAAGCCCATTATTGCTGACGGAGGCATTCGTACTCATGGGGATGTAGCAAAATCCATTCGCTTTGGTGCTTCAATGGTCATGATTGGTTCATTGTTTGCTGGACATGAAGAATCACCAGGCGAAACCATTAAAAAAAATGGTAAACGCTTTAAAGAATACTTCGGCTCAGCCTCAGAATTCCAAAAAGGTGAAAAGAAAAATGTCGAAGGTAAAAAAGTGTATGTCGAGCACAAGGGTTCATTAGTGGATACCCTGAAAGAAATGGAACAAGATCTTCAATCTTCTATTTCTTATGCTGGAGGAACAAAATTAGAAGCTATTCGTACAGTCGATTATGTTATTGTAAAGAATTCAATTTTCAATGGTGATAAAGTTTATTAAACGATTGACCATTCAAAAAGATGAGCAGGCAGTCTGCTTATCTTTTCTGTCTTCATATAAATTTCACAGAAAAAACCTGCTGGAATACAGCAGGTTCAAAGATAGTTAGTTCGATAGGATGGTTAGTACGGTTTCTAAAATGACATTTACTCCTTTTTCACAATCTTCCCATTCGGTACATTCACTTTCAACATGACTTTTTCCGTTAATGCTTGGTACAAAGACCATAGCCGTTGGAAGATAGCTCGCCATGAACTGAGCATCATGTCCCGCGCCGCTGACCATTCTTTTATAAGAATAGCCTAATGACTCCGTAGACTGTTGGATTAGGTCACAAATATTCTCATCAAACCAAACCGTATCCCGCTTCCATAATTTTGTTGTCTTAATTTCACAGCCTTCTTTTACACTAGAGCTGGTAAATCCGTGAATAATTTCTTCCACCTGCTTAATAATCTCTGGATCCTTATGTCGAGATTCTATTGAAAAGATCACTTTATTCGGAATCACCGTGTGTATATTCGGAAATACATTTACCCGGCCAATAGTATAGACCAAATCTTGATCTAAAGCACTTAACGCTTGCCTTGCCTTCATAATAATGTTATTCGTTGTAAAAAAAGCATCCTTTCTCATTTCCATTGGGGTGGTTCCGGCATGGTCAGACTCACCCGTTACTTCTATCTCGTAACAAACCATTCCTAGTACACATTCAACCACACCAATACTTAAAGATTCTGTTTCAAGAATGGGTCCTTGTTCAATATGTAATTCTAAAAACGCCTCAGCCTCATCCAGTCGTGACTCGATGTTTCCTGAGTAGCCAATAGACTGTAAAGCATCGCCGAATTTAATCCCGTCACTATCTATTTTATTAAACATAGTAGTCTTATCAAATTTTCCTGACAATATTCCAGATGACATCATGGAAGGCTCAAATCGTGCTCCCTCTTCATTTGTAAAATTAACAATCATAATGGGAATGCGAGGTTCAATTCCATTCTCTACTAATGTTCGTACCACTTCTAATCCGGCTGCTACGCCTAAGACCCCATCAAATCGCCCTCCTTTTTTCACACTGTCTAAATGTGAACCCATAACAATCGGAGGTCTTTGTTCCAATCCTTCTAAAACAGCATATATATTCCCTAAATCATCTATCGTTACATTCATCCCTAATTCCTTACAACATGAACAAAAGTAATCTCTGGCTAATCGATCTTCTTCTGTTAAAGATAAGCGTGTGACTCCATTGTTTTCCGTCCGGCCAAAATCAGCAAATTTTTCAAGATTCTCTTTTAACCTCGTACCATTAATTACTACCTTTTGTTTTTTCATAAGTCACAACTCCTTTTGTCTGAATTTTTAGTCTATAATGATTTTATTATATCGATTTTGACTAGCTTATTCACTAGACAAATCGTTACTTATTTATAAGATTGTCTATACCTTTTGTCCAAAAAAATGTCTTTTGGCAGGAATAGCAGAAGATGTACCGAACCTTATTTAAGTAAGCTTTAGATGGAGGGGATAGAACATGTTATCCATGACGGAACTATTAGAAATACTGGAAGGTAACCGAAGACTTACGATTCGAACGATTGAAGCTTTTCCAGAAGATGAGCTATTTACCTTTACTGCAGCAGAATCTATTCGTCCTTATTCTGAAATGGCCCTAGAAATTCTAGGCATTGAAACAGGATATGTTCGCGGGATTGCCACAAGTGTTTGGGATTGGCAGCCTGATCAGTTTGATGTTCACTCTAAAATGGACCTTTTGGCTGCTTGTCACAGTGTTAGGAACGAAACCATTAAGCTCTGGGAGAATATTACGGAAGAACGGCTTTCGATGGTAGAGAGCGACCCTTTCTTTGGACCTCCAGCGAGTCATTTCAGTCGTCTTTTGTACTGTCTTGAGAACGAAATCCATCATCGCGGTCAAGGATTCGTTTATTTACGTGCCTTGGGCATTGAGCCTCCTATGTTCTTTGAACGCTAATTATTCACGTTAAAAACATACCCTGAGAATTCGGGGTATGTTAAACAGTTTGAAGATATTCCTCAAGCGACTGACCTAATTCATGCGGGATTTTTATAGACTTCTGAGATTGAAAACAATAACAAACGATTACAGCACTTCCAACTGCTAAAACATCTCCATTTTGACACTTTATTTCATGTTGTAAAGTGAAGCTTTTCGTTCCTATTTTTATCACTTTTGTAGTGAGGGTCAGTCTTTGCTTTGCATATACCTGCTTTAAAAACCGACATTCAGTGGAAGCAACAAGAACATTCATCTTCAAATGCTTCTTATATTTATCCAAATGAAGGATCTCAAAGAAACGGGTACGAGCTTCCTCAAGATATAAAAAGTAACTAATCGTACTCACATACCCACTGGCATTTGTCTCTGAAAATCTCACATAAATCGGGAAATCAGGAATGACGTTCATACATCCTCCTATAACGCAGCCTGTTCTCTTTCAATAATAGCAGCAATCCCCTGACCCCCGCCGATACATGCCGTAATAAGTGCATATCTGCCTTTTATTCGTTCAAGTTCATATACAGCTTTGGTTAAGAGAATGGCTCCAGTCGCTCCCAATGGATGGCCATGAGCAATCGCACCACCATTCACATTTACTTTTTCTAAATCCATATTTAACTCGCGGTCGCAAGCAATAACTTGTGCTGCGAATGCTTCATTTATCTCGATGATATCCATTTCATCTAAAGATAGTCCAGACTTCTCCATCACTTTCCTTGTTGCTGGTACAGGGCCTATTCCCATAATAGCCGGATTAACACCTGCTACAGCATGTGCTTTGATTATCGCCAGCGGCTTAATTCCTAACTCTTCTGCCTTTTCTCTTGACATCACAACAAGTGCAGCAGCCGCATCATTTAAACCTGAGCTATTCCCTGCCGTCACAGTACCTGCATCAAGAAATGCTGGAGGAAGTTTTGCCAGGACTTCTTTTGTCGATTGCGGACGTGGATGTTCATCCTGACTAAAGACCACTGGATTACCTTTTCGAATAGGAATGTCTATGGGAACGATCTGTTCAATAAACCGGCCTTCATCTATAGCTCTTTTCATTTTTTGTTGGCTGCTTGCAGAAAAATCATCTTGTTCTTCCCTGCTAATTTCATATTTTTTCGCTAAATTTTCCGCGGTTAGCCCCATCGGAGGATCCCCTATCGCTGTAGGAGACAGCTGGGATTTCCTGATTCTTGGGGGCACAGTACTGTAAGGCTTTTCCGGCCGATCCATTAAATACGGGGCACGACTCATACTTTCAACGCCTCCGGCAACATAGACATCTCCATCTCCAGCCAGAATTGCCTGAGCAGCTAACATAACCGCATTAATACCGGAGCCGCATTGTCGATCTATCGTTAAACCAGGCAGTTCGATAGATAGGTCTGTTTGAAGGGCGGTTAATCGAGCAATATTTCCCCCGCCGCTTAAAACATTTCCTAAGATAACATCCTCAACCATCTCCGGGGTTACATTTACCCGTTTCATGGCCTCTTTAATTACTTCAGCACCAAAGATATGCGGAGGTACTGACGCAAGTGCACCCCCTTGTTTACCGATTGCGGTTCGTACAGCCGAAACAATTACAGCCTCTCTCATATTTTCACCATCCCTTTATTAGCAATCTAGTTAATTTCTTGGTCCACCGGCAACATACAAAACCTGGCCGCTGACGAACGAAGATCGTTCATCTGCAAAAAAGGCAACAGCATGAGCGATATCTTCGGGCTTTCCAGTTCTTGCTACTGGAATTTTATTAACATTTGCTTTTATTAACTCTTCAAAGGGAATACCAATTCTTTCTGCAGTGGCTTTTGTCATTTCCGTCTCTATGAATCCTGGTGCAACAGCATTTGCAGTAATCCCAAATTTACCGAGTTCAATGGAGAGGGTTTTTGTAAATCCCTGTAACCCTGCTTTTGCGGTGGAATAATTAGCCTGTCCTCTGTTCCCTAGCGCAGAGGTGGAAGAAATATTGATAATGCGTCCATAATGATTCTTCACCATATATTTTTGTGCGGCCCGCGATGCATAAAAGGCACCCTTTAAATGCACATCCATGACCATCATCCAGTCTTCATCTGTCATTTTAAATAGCATATTATCTCTAATTACACCCGCATTATTAACAAGGATATCGATCGTTCCAAATCGATCAGCCGCCTCCTCCATGGCTTTTTCTATTTCACCGCGATCACTAACGCTTGCTAGTTTCGCAAATACGGAATAGCCTTTTTCTGTTAATTCTACTTCAGTTTGATTCAAGGATTCTTCATTTATGTCTATAATGGCGACATTTGCTCCTTCGCAAGCAAATTGCTCGACAATCTGCTTCCCTATTCCACGGCTTCCTCCTGTTACAAAAGCTGTTCTGCCATCAAATCTTCCTGTCATACTATCAACCTCCTTCATATTTACATATACTGACCGATTTTCACATGTCCTTTTAATAAGTTTCTAGAAATAATCATCCGTTGTATTTCATCCGTACCATCATAAATTCTCCACAGCCTAGCCTCACGGTACCACCTTTCAATAGGCAACTCTCTTGTATATCCCATACCTCCATGGATTTGAAGAACGCGATCGACGACTCGATTGCCCATATTTGCTCCATACAATTTGGCCATCGCAGCTAGATGACGGTTATCTTCCCCTTGATCAAGCGTAAAAGCAGCATTAAGTACGAGCCATTTTGCCGCTTCAATTTCAACAGCCGAATCTGCAATTTGCCACTGAATGGCCTGCCTATCTGCAATAGGGCGACCAAAGGTTACTCGTTCTTTCGAATAATCTAGTGCCATTTGCAGCAAGCGCTCCCCTGTTCCGACTGCACGTGCCCCCACCACCCATCTAGCAAAACCAATCCACTCTAATCCAAGTTTGTAGCCGCCATTAATTTCTCCTAAAATGTTTTCCTCAGGTACGCGAACGTTATCAAAAACTAATCCGGCCGGACCCCATTCTCC
>NZ_JAZVJO010000334.1:0-2007 GCF_059453735.1 Peribacillus sp.
AACAAGTGTTTTATGCTGAAGGTTCTTCATTTATTTTTGCCGATGCCTATTCTTTTGATTACCAACTAGACTTCTTTGAAAAATCTTTTTTAGGTAACTAAGAAAGGAGTATTCAAATGAAGGCTTCCTATTCTTTTATAAGTAAAATGCTCATCTCACTCATTATTTTGTTCCTTATCGTGTTAATCGCCTTAGGTTATGGTGCAGCAAGTACAAGTTTTCAAGATTTGTATGAAGCAGTGGTGGGTAAAAGCGGTGGACAATATTATAATATATTAAGAGAAATCCGCTTTCCTCGTGTTATTGCAGCGTTTTTTGTTGGTGCTGCCTTAGCTGTTGCTGGAGCCATTATGCAAGGAATGACAAGAAATCCACTTGCTGAACCAGGGTTACTCGGCCTAACGTCAGGGGCTAACTTAGCGCTGTCGCTAGCTTTAGCCTTTATCCCTGGTATCAGTTTTTTAATGATTATGTTTAGTTCTTTTGTAGGAGCAGGCATAGGTATGCTGATTGTATTTGGAATAGGTGCCACATCAAGAAACGGTCTTTCTCCACTTAAACTAGTTTTAGCTGGAGCGGCCGTCTCTCTGTTTTTACAAGCTATCTCAAGCAGTGTTGCCATTCTCTTTAATGTTGCTAAAAATGTCAGCATGTGGACTGCTGGAGGGTTAATCAGTACCTCATGGGATGCGCTGATCATCATCCCTTTTATCGTAGTGGGATTATTTATAGCCATTCTATATAGTAAACAATTAACAATTTTAAGTCTAAATGAAGAATTAGCAAAAGGACTTGGACAAAAAACCAAGTTAATTAAGACCGTATTAATGATGGTCGTCATTATCCTAGCTGGAACAGCCGTTGCTTTAATAGGGAATTTAACCTTCGTAGGTTTGTTTATTCCACATATTGTCCGCAAAATTGTTGGTGCAGATTATCGATTTATTATCCCGATGTCCATTATTGTCGGAGGGATATTTATGATTGGGACCGACTTTATTAGCAGAATGGTCATTGCTCCTTTAGAAATCCCTGTTGTTGCACTTGTTGCATTAGTAGGTTTACCTTTCTTCTTAATCTTAGTTAAGAAAGGAGGTCGTACCTTCTTTGCGTAAAAAATATAACATACGGCTTATGTATATTCTCATGATCGTATTACTACTCGCTAGTATCATAGCTGGTATTAGCTTAGGCCCATCAGCGGTTGGAATCAAACAAATTATACCGACGCTTTTTGGAAATGGGTCATTTAAAGAGGAATTTATTTTATTTTCTATTCGTATGCCGCGAGTATTCGTGCTTACCTTAGCCGGAATGGCATTAGCACTCTCAGGAGCTATATTGCAAACATTGACGAAAAATGATTTAGCTGACCCAGGTATAATTGGAATAAATGCTGGAGCTGGAGTTGCCATTACAGTCTTTTATTTGTTTGTCGATGCGAGTTCAAAATATTATGCGTATCAATTACCCGTAGTGGGCTTTTTAGGTGCAATCATTACAGCTGGGTTAATCTTTATCTTTACGACTGATAAACAAAACGGGATCCAGCCAGTCAAGTTAGTATTAATGGGAGTAGGAATTGCTTCCGCTTTGTCAGGTTTAATGGTAATTATGATTTCCGGAGCTAAAAATGAGGATGTACAATTCATCACAAAGTGGCTTTCAGGTAACATTTGGGGAGCGGATTGGCCATTTATATTAGCTCTTCTTCCATGGTTGATTGTAGCTATTCCCATTCTTCTGTGGAAACAAAAATCGATGAATTTGTTAGTGCTGGATGAAACCGTAGCAAAAGGATTAGGTGTTTCGATCAACCGCGATCGTATCCTTTTATTAGTCATTGCTGTGGCATTAGCAGGTTCAGCAGTTTCTGTGGTAGGAAGTATTAGCTTTATTGGGCTCATTGCTCCGCATATTGCCAAACAATTGGTTGGTTCAAAACATCAAAATTTCCTGCTGTTATCACCCATAATCGGTGCTGCCATATTAGTTTTTGCGGATACG
>NZ_JAZVJO010000335.1:0-18395 GCF_059453735.1 Peribacillus sp.
TAGGCGCCGCAGCTGGACAATAAAGAAATGTGAAGGCGCCTTGGTCAGCCTCCGAAGCAAATAGGGAGAGAACCAAAAGGCGCTCTTTGCCTTTTGAGGACTCTCATCTTTTGCACAGCAAGCTGGATGCCCAGTAACATCATAAAAGCGCAGATATCCTAGTTGTACTAGGACATCAGCGCTGAACCATTTTTAAAATTCAGCCTGAGCTATATCAGACCACAAACCCTCATTTTACTTGACCGGTGTCGCTGTGTATAGCTTTTTATGCTGTGTTATCGGCACAACTGGTGGTTACATCATTATTTGTGGACTTAAGTCGATATTAATTTGCAATTTCTGCTGTGCAGTTTCTTGTTGATAATGTTCTAAAATGGATCGCATGAGGCTTTGAAGCTCAGGCTCTCGTTTGTATTTTATCAGACATTGATAGCGATATCTATTGTTTATCCGGCTGATTGGCGAGGCCACGGGGCCAAGTATAATGGCTCCTTTGCTTAAACGTGCACCTAAAAATTGCGTAATTTTTTCTGTGGTCGCTACCGTTTTCATTAAGTCCTCATGCGAAACGGTTACCATCGCCATATAAAAATAAGGAGGATAATGATTTTGTCTTCTGATAAACATTTCTCGTTCATAGAAGGAATCGTAATCCTGATAACTCGAAAGTTCAACACTATAGTGTTCCGGGGTATAAGTTTGGATAACCACTTCCCCTTCAAGCTCATGCCTGCCAGCTCGTCCACTAACCTGGGTCAATAACTGAAAGGTTTTTTCTGAAGATCGGAAATCAGGTAAATGAAGCATGGTATCAGCGGATAAAACACCGACCAATGTAATATTGGGAAAATCCAGTCCCTTGGCAATCATTTGTGTACCAAGCAGTATATCCGCTTTTCCTTCTCCAAATGCCTGCAGCAATCGTTCATGAGATCCTTTTTTACTAGTCGTATCTACATCCATCCGAATGACCCTTGCTTCCGGAAGAAGCTTCGTGATTTCTTCTTCCACCTTTTGCGTGCCTGTTCCGAAGAAGCGTATATGGTCACTGCTGCATTCCGGACAGATTGAAGGCATCTTTTCTTCATGGGCACAGTAATGACATTTCAAAGAATGATTCATTCGGTGATAGGTCAATGAAATGTCGCAATTAGGACAATTCAAAACCACGCCGCAGCTTCGGCACATGACAAAAGATGAATGGCCCCGCTTATTTAACATCAATACGGTTTGTTCGCCGCGTTCTATTCTTTCTTTCAGTTTTTCAAATAACAATTCAGAGAACATTGAGCGATTACCACCACGTAATTCTTCTCTCATATCCACGATTTCTACACTAGGCATCGGATGATTATTCATCCTCCGTGTTAACGGTAAAAGCTGATAAACTCCTTTTTGGGCTCGTGCAAATGATTCTAATGCAGGAGTAGCACTGCCTAGTATAACAGGACATTTATGATTTTTAGCTCGTTCAATAGCTACATCGCGGGCATGATAACGAGGGTTTTCTTCTTGTTTATAGCTTGATTCATGCTCTTCATCCATAATAATTAAGCCTAAATTCTCAAAAGGCGCAAAAACCGCGGAGCGTGCACCTACGACTACTTTTACTTCTTTTCGATGAATTTTCCGCCATTCATCATACTTTTCTCCGACAGATAATCCACTGTGCATGACCGCAACTTGTTCACCAAATCGTTCTTTGAAACGTTTTACCGTTTGAGGAGTCAGAGAAATTTCCGGGACTAACATAATAGCCTCGCCGCCCTTTTTCAAAACGGCATCTATTGCTTGTAAATAAACTTCCGTCTTTCCGCTGCCTGTGACACCGTATAAAAGAAATACATCATGCTCATCTTTTTCAACCGAAGCAACGATGGGAGACAACGCTGCCGCTTGTTCGTCAGTCAAGGTAAATGGATTTGACTTTTCAAACGTTCGATTTTCATATGGATTCCGATAGATTTCTTCATCACTTTCCCGGAGCACCTTTTTATCTACCAGCGTTTTAACCGTACTATTAGAGGCACCCGTAGCTTCAAGCAGGTTCTTCAATTGAATTTTTTCTTGATGTTCAATGAAGTATTGTATAACTTCCTGCTGTTTTTTTGCATTTGCCGAGAGAGAATTCATTACGTCTTGCATTTCTTGCACACTCAGGATAGTTTCAACCATTTTAACTTTCTTTTTGTTCATACGGTTTTTAACATGATAAATGACTTCTACATTTCCTTTTTGAACTTCCTTTTGGAACCGGACCGTTTCGCCGCCATTGATCACATCTTTCCAAGAAATTGAATCGTGATCAGCAAGGAATCTTTGTACCTCCGGATCAAGTAGATTTCTTTTATCTCCTGCGACTTTGAGTACCTTTTCGTATTTTGCCTTCATCGCTGAAGGGAGCATTGCTTGAAGAGCAGAAATCTTAAAGCACATGGCTTTCAAAGTCAGCCAATCTCCGAGCTGCAGCAGTTCACTATTTAAAACCGGCTCTAAATCCATCGGTTCTTTAATTTGGCGAAGTTTTTCAAATTCACTTTTATCTTTCAGACCTGTTACAAATCCTTGTACCATCCTAGGTCCAAAAGGGACAATGACTCGCATGCCCGGCTGAATCAATCCCAGCCATTTGTCAGGTATTTTGTAATCAAACTCCCTATCTGTCTGCTTCGCTGGTACATCAACGATAACCGCAGCTATATTCATTAAGCATCATTCCTTTTTCAACATCTGGACTGCCTCGGTTAGTATTTGTTTTGCCGTATCTGACTTGCTCATCATAGGAAGTTCACGCTTACTTCCATCTTTCTTAAACATGGTCACAATATTCGTATCGGTTCCGAAACCCGCACCCGTCGTGGAAACGTTATTAGCGACAATCATGTCGGCATTTTTCTTCTCAAGCTTCGTAAGAGCATACTCTTCCACATTTTCGGTTTCTGCCGCAAATCCAATCAGAAGCTGATGTTGTTTTTGAGCACCGAGATGGAATAGTATATCCTTAGTTCGTTCAAATTCTATGGTATGATCACCAGCTTTTTTCTTTATCTTCTGCGACTGATAATATTTCGGTGTATAGTCTGAAACGGCTGCTGTTTTTATAACAACATCTGCCTCCTGATAAACCTCCATCACCGCATTAAACATTTGTTCAGCTGTATCGACAGAAACGATTTCAACACCTGCTGGTGCTGGAAGTGATACAGGACCTGAAATCAGAATAACCTCTGCTCCCATTTTCACGGCTTGCTCTGCAAGCGCATAACCCATTTTTCCTGTAGAACGATTCGTAATAAACCGAACAGGATCGAGATGCTCTCGTGTCGGTCCCGCTGTGATGACCATTCGTTTGCCTTGAAGAGGAAGCTCCATACTTTCTTTAAAAAACTGAATGAGATGACTGACAATGGTTTCAGGTTCCTCGAGACGGCCTTTCCCAACATAGCCGCACGCCAAATATCCTTCAGACGGTTCAATAAATTGATAGCCATCGTTTTTCAGTGTCATCATATTTTTTTGGACAGCAGCATTTTCATACATATGCACATTCATCGCTGGTGCCAGCCAGATTGGATTCTGAACAGCAAGAAGTGTAGTTGTAATCATGTCATCGCCTATCCCGTTAGCAAGCTTGCCTATCAAATTTGCAGTTGCCGGAGCTACAAGTACAAGATCAGCCCAATCTGCTAAATCAATATGAGCAATCACAGCTGAATTTTTTTCATCAAACGTATCCGTAAATACATCGTTACGCGAAAGCGCTTGGAAGGTGAGCGGCGTGACAAATTGACGCGCAGATTCACTCATTATTACTTTTACAATCGCACCAGCTTGCGTTAATTTACTCGTTAAGGCTGCTGCTTTATATACAGCAATTCCTCCTGTGACGCATAAAAGTATTTTTTTATTTGTAAGCATGCAGTTTTCCCCCAGAATGATCGTCTTTTTATCTCATTATGACTGAAACAGATAAATTTTTCATCTATTACACCATTTGAATGAGACTCATTTCTTCTCACTGCTTTTGCACAAAAATAAGAAAAGACCTGAACTCCCGCTAAACAGAGCACTGTAAAGTTTCCTTAACAGCTACCAGTTCACAGGGGTTCAGGCCCAACTTACCCGTATAGAATCAGTCGAGACATTTCTGTCCCAGGACCAACCTTACTAATTATTTTCCTTCGAATGAATTATCATACGTTAAAACATCTGTGTAGATTTCTTCTAACGCACGTCCGACAGGCTTATGAGAAACCGGCTTGTCAATACGGCAGTCTTTACTGATTTGCATTTGACGTGCACGTTTTGCTGCAACAGACACCAACGAGTATTTAGAATCAATTTTCAATAACAATGAATCAATAGATGGATATAACATAATTATTCAGCCTCCAGCATTTTTTTATATCGAACAGACACTCTTTCACGACGGCAGTGCTCAGCAATGACAATAGCATTGATTCGGCTAGTTGCTGCAGTGACATGATCATTTTCGACAACGTAATCGTATAAATCCATTAACTCAATTTCTTCCTTAGCAGCCTGCATCCGCCGGCGAATTAACTCTGAAGATTCAGTTCCGCGATTGGTAATACGGCTTTCAAGCTCTGATAGACTTGGCGGTGCCAAGAAAATAAGTAACCCTTCAGGAAATTTTTCACGAACCTGTTGAGCCCCTTGTACTTCAATTTCTAAGAAAACATCTTTCCCTGCATCCAATGTTTCACGAACATAATCAACAGGAGTTCCGTAATAGTTGCCGACAAATTCAGCATATTCCAGTAGTTTTCCCTGTTCAATTAATGTTTCGAATTCTTCACGGGATTTAAAGAAATAATCAACTCCATCAACTTCTCCATCACGGGGAAGCCTAGTTGTCATCGAGATTGAGTATTCAAAAGCCGTATCAGGCTGCGAAAAAATCTCTTTACGTACTGTTCCTTTACCTACTCCGGATGGACCGGATAAAACAATCAACAAGCCTTTTTCAATCATATCGTTCTTTTACCCCTCTTCCACGCTGTCATCTCTGTCATGCAGACGAGCAGCGACTGTTTCTGGCTGAACGGCCGATAAAATAACATGATCACTGTCTGTTATAATAACCGCTCTAGTTCTTCTGCCATATGTAGCATCTATCAAAGAGCCGCGGTCGCGGGCATCTTGAATAATTCGCTTTATTGGTGCCGATTCCGGACTCACGATCGACACAATCCGGTTTGCGGAAACGATATTCCCAAAACCAATATTCATAAGCTTAATAGACATTATAATCCTCCATCCATTATCTAGTGTGGCCTTGAGCGTTTCTTCATAATCAACCTATTCGATATTTTGCACCTGTTCTTTCATTTTTTCAAGTAAACTTTTCATTTCGACCACTTCTCTGGTCATTCGTGAATCATTTGCTTTCGATCCAATCGTGTTGACTTCTCTATTCATTTCCTGTACAAGAAAATCAAGTTTTCTGCCGACTGGTTCATCCACTTCAAGGGTTTCTGAAAATTGAAGCAAGTGACTTTCAAGTCTAGTTAACTCTTCATTCACATCTGCTTTATCTGCTAAGATAGCAGCTTCTGTCAGTAAACGACTTTCGTCTACTGCCCCTTCAGCAAACTCTGCTAATCTTTGAACAAGCTTTTCACGATAATGTAAGGCAACCTCTGGTGCATATTCCTTAATAATCGTAATGCTTTTATGTATCTTCGCCGCCTGAACTGATAAGTCATTCTTCAATTCTAGTCCTTCTTGATTCCTCATTTTTTTCAGTGATTCAAGTGCCTCTGTAAGGGCTGAAAACAAGATACCTTCGAGCTCTTTATTTTCATTATTTTCTTCTTCCACAAAAAGAATATTCTCAACTTGAAGCATGTCATGTAAAGAAGGACCTGCTATTCCATATTTGGCTTGAACTGTTTCCATATGGGAAAAGAATTGTTCTGTCAAACTCCAATCAAGCTGCAGTTTTTTCGTGACAAGCCCATCGCCTTCTACGGTTATAAATAGTTCAGCTCTTCCTCTTCTAATATATTGACTTGCTTTTTTTTTAACTTTTTCTTCTAAAATCATTAGCTGGCGCGGCATACGGACGATAAACTCACAAAAACGATGATTGACTGTTTTCATTTCAACCATCACTTTTGTCACTCCGTCTTGAGCACTTCCCCGGCCGTATCCTGTCATACTCACGATCATGGCGCCACTTCCATTCCATGCATAATCACTATTACCCGACTTGGTCTTCTGAATCTATTTGGTCAAAAGAAGCCGCAATAAATAAACCTGCGGATGAAAATAAGCATTTTCCTGTGAACCGCCTATCTACGTCAGCTAAGCACCTAATTACGGACTAACTTTTCTATAAAAAATAAAAAGGTAATAGAGAAACTCTACTACCTTTCGAATTATACCATACCTTACCTTGTTTTTCTTATTAAAATAGACCCTGCCAGTAAAAAAGTTGGAATAGATGCCATCCCTGTAACGAGCAGCCAATCCCGCGGTGCAATGGGTACAGTATGAAAAATCACCTGAAGAGGCGGGTAATAAATAACGACTAATAATAAAACCAGTGATGAAATAACAGCCCCAACGAGGTACATATTACCAAATGGATTTCGTGAAAAGATGGATCGTTCACTTCGGCAATCAAACACATGAATCAGCTGAGCTAAAACTAATGTTGTAAAAGCAATGGTTTGAGCATAAACAAGATTATCCGGATTATTTTTATAAATCACAATAAACGCGATCAGGGTAGAGATCCCAATTAAAAACCCTCTTGAAATAATCTTCCAGCCAAGTCCTCTTGCGAATACTCCTTCTTTAGGATCCCGCGGATCTCTCTTCATGACATCACTTTCCGCTTTATCAAGACCTAAAGCCATTGCCGGTAGACCATCTGTTACAAGGTTTACCCAGAGAATTTGAATTGGAATTAATGGAAGCGGTAAAGCAAATACCATCGCAAAAAACATGACTAAAATTTCGCCTACATTTGACGCTAATAAGTACCGGATAAATTTACGAATATTTTCATAAATATTCCGTCCTTCTTTGATTGCCGCTTTTATGGTTGCAAAATTATCATCAAGTAAAATTAAGGAAGAGGCTTCTTTTGCAACATCTGTTCCGGTGATTCCCATGGAAATACCGATATCTGCTGCTTTAATGGCAGGGGCATCATTTACACCATCACCGGTCATCGCTACAATATGGCCATTGTTTTGCAAAGCACGTACAATTTTCAACTTATGCTCTGGAGATACTCTGGCAAACACTGCTACATCCTCGACAATGTCTCCCAGCTGGTCAACTGTCATTTCAGCTAATTCTTTGCCCTCTAACACTCTTTCCTTACCTCTTAAAATTCCCAATTGGCCAGCAATAGCCTTGGCAGTCGCAACATGGTCACCAGTGATCATTACCGTCTTTATTCCTGCTTCCCTAGCCTCCTGCACGGCTTCCTTCACCTCGGGGCGTGGAGGATCAATCATTCCGTGAAGTCCAAAGTAAATTAAGTCACTTTCAGCCTCAGATTCATGGAGTAACACCGTTCCCGGCGGAATCGGCTTATACCCAATCGCAATTGTTCGGAGCGCCTGCTGTGCAAGACCGTTAATTGCTTCCTGAATCTGTGTTTGATACTCACTGATACGAACGACTCGTTCTTGCCAGAGAATCGTACTGCTATGTGAAATCATCACGTCAGGTGCACCCTTCGCTACAACAAAATGCTTCCCTTGGTTGTCCTTGACAATTACACTCATCATTTTACGTGTAGAGTCAAATGGAAATTCCTTTACGATTGTAAACTGTTCAAAAACATTCTCCCGATTCAGCCCTGCTTTCATGGCAGCGACTAACATTGCCCCCTCTGTCGGATCTCCGTTCAAAGTAAATCGATCTTTTTTTAAAATAAGCTCAGAATTATTACAAAGCATCCCAAATGTCAGGAGCTGAAAAAGCGTTTTATTCCCCTTTGGCTGCACGGCTCGTTCGCCGTAGTAAAACTCTCCTGAAGGTGCATACCCAGTTCCCGTAACTTGCCAGGTACTCCCGCCGCTCCAAAGATGCGTGACCGTCATTTTATTTTGGGTCATAGTTCCAGTTTTGTCAGAACAGATGACTGAAGCACAGCCTAGCGTCTCTACTGCTGGCAGTTTCCGAACGATCGCATTCTTCTTAATCATTCGTTGAACACCTAGAGAAAGCGCAACTGTCACAATGGCAGGTAACCCTTCTGGAATGGCTGCAACAGCTAATGAAACACCGGCTAAGAACATCGTATACAAAGGGTTTCCTTGTAAGATCCCAGTAACAACGACAATAAGAGTCAAAAACAGTGCCGTTGTTATTAAAATTTTCCCGAGCTGTTCAAGCCTGAGCTGAAGGGGTGTATCCTGCGTCTCCGCTGATTGAAGCAAATCGGCAATTTTCCCCATTGCTGTATTCATGCCTGTACCAACAATGATCCCTATCCCGCTTCCGCGTGAAACCATCGTACCCATGAAAGCCATATTTTCTTCATCACCAATGCCTTCAGCAGGAAAATGGAGTGATTCAGATTGTTTAACCGATGGAACAGATTCTCCGGTCAAAGCTGATTCTTCAATTTCAAGACTGTATGCTTCGATCAGTCGTACATCCGCACCAATCCGATCGCCGCTTATAAATTTAATGATATCTCCTACAACCGCTTCACGTGATGGGATTTTCCTCCATTCCCCATCTCGAAGAACGTAAATCTGCGGTGCAGCCATTTCCTTCAACGCATCTAGAGACTTCTCGGCACGGCGTTCCTGATAAAACCCAAGCAGACCATTCATTAAAATGATGGCTATTATAGCGATTGCATCAATATATTCACCAAGGAGCCCAGAGATCAAGGTCGCTGCAAGGAGCACAAGCACCATGAAATCCTTAAACTGTGCAAAGAAAAGCAGGATAACCGACTGTTTTTCTCCAGCTTGCAATTCATTAAAGCCCTGCTCATTCTGCCTTTTTCTAGCTTCCGTTTCCGTTATCCCCACATCTTTGTCAGTTTGAAGAGCAGTTTCCAAATCTACAATATTCATTTCGCGGAACGTCATTTGAGTATCACACATCCTCCACATAGATTACTTATCGCCATTTCTAACCTAAATAGCGCAGCGGCAAAGATCCTTCATACACATTACGCCTTTCGGATGTCTTTCTTCGGCAGCTCTCTTCTTCCATGCTTATTCAGACTCGTCCTAAAACATGCTATAATTACAATGGATAGTAGGATTAAAAAAGAATGACCTAGGCCGAATAGTAAGCAACGACTAAATTACGAATAGGGAGTTACATATATGTCTTTTGATGGTTTATTTACAAAAGCAATGACAGAAGAAATTTCAACAGTACTCAAAGGCGGAAGAATTAGTAAAGTACATCAGCCTTATAAAAATGAATTAATTCTTGTCGTTCGTTCAGGACGCAAAAATTATAAGCTGTTACTTTCAGCACACCCAAGTTACGCAAGAGCTCAAATCACTGAGGAAGAATATGAAAATCCTAAAGAGCCGCCAATGTTTTGTATGCTGCTTCGGAAGCATCTTGAAGGATATACAATCGACGATATCTACCAAACAGGGCTTGATCGGATGATTACTCTAGAGGTTTCTGGACGAAATGAACTCGGGGATTTATCAAAAAAACTACTTATCGTCGAAATTATGGGCCGCCACAGCAATATTATTCTAATTGATAAAGAGCGAAATATGATTCTCGACAGTATTAAACATGTATCCTCTGCTGTGAATAGCTACCGGTCAATCCTTCCTGGACAAGAATATATTGCTCCGCCAACACAGGAGAAAGCAGACCCATTCACAGCCACTGCGGAAACAATAGGTCAAGCAATTGATTTTAACAGCGGGAAATTAAATAAACAGCTAGTTGGAGCATTTACCGGTATCTCCCCAATGTTTGCCCTTGAGGTCGTCTATCGTGCGGGATTAGCTAATAGTACAACTCTTCCTAATGCTTTCATCTCTTTAATTCATACGCTTTCTAACAAGGAATATTCTCCGTCCCTAATGAATGCCAATGGAAAACAAGCGTTTTATATGATCCCACTAGAACATCTTGGTACGGACGTGAAATCGTTCCCTACTCTCAGCGAGCTGTTAGATCGCTACTATTTTGGAAAAGCGGCGCGAGATCGCGTTAAACAACAAGGACAAGATTTGGAACGATTCGTATCAAATGAATTAGAAAAGAATGAAAAAAAAATCGGTAAGCTGAAAAAAACGTTAAAGGATACAGAACGCGGTGAAGAATATCAGCTGTTTGGTGAACTATTAACAGCTAACCTCTATCAGATGAAACGAGGAATGAAAGATATTACCGTCGCGAATTATTACGAAGAAGCTTCTTTCGTAACGATTCCGCTGAACCCACAGCTGTCACCTTCAGACAATGCACAAAAATATTTTTCTAAATATCAAAAATCCAAGAATGCCGTTGGTTTTGTTCTAGAGCAAATTGAGAAAGCTGAACATGAATTGAATTATTTCGAAATGCTCTATCAGCAGCTTCAATCTGCATCACCGAGAGATATTGAAGAAATACGTGAAGAGTTACAAGAAGAAGGGTATATCCGTAAAAAACAGAAAAAGGGTATGAAAAAATCGGCTAATGCAAAACCACAGCTCGAAACCTATTACTCAAGTGCTGGAGACGAGATTTTTGTAGGTAAAAATAACAAACAAAATGATTATCTAACAAATAAATTTGCCCGCCGAGACGAACTATGGTTCCATACCAAAGATATTCCGGGCTCTCACGTTGTGATTCGAAGTGAAAATCCAAGTGACCAAACCATACTTGAAGCAGCCATGTTAGCGGCTTACTTTAGTAAAGCAAAAGATTCCAGCTCCGTACCGGTCGATTACACGAAAGTCCGTCACGTTAAAAAGCCAAATGGCTCGAAGCCTGGATTTGTTATCTATGATAACCAGCAAACAGTCTATGTAACGCCTGATGCAGATGGTGTCATCGCTTTAAAAAATGAAAATAAATAATGTTAAAAGGCTGTCGAGATTTTTTCTCGGCAGCCTTTTTCTATTAAATATTTACGTTATCAGTTTGTCAGTCTAACTACTTCTATGCATATTCTCCTTCATGGGTCTAAAATCAATTCGTACTGTTCAATGGTAAATAATAAAGAAAATAATTCACATAATATTAATGAGTCTGACATAAAAGGGGTCATTCCAAATGGTGTTGGATTATGATTTTGTTAAAATGTGTCGCCATTCTTTTAACGCATCGTGGGGAATCCACATTTTAAGAATACATACTGACTCTGTAGGGGGTATTTTTTCTATTTTTATGCTTATCCGGCTGTTAATCCCGTCAGGAGTAAACATATTCCCGTCTGAGATCGTGATAATCCCGTCTGGATCCTGCTTTTTCCCGTCTAGAGACAGCTTATTCCCGTCTGGGCACTATTTTTGGCGCTAAAATACCCCACAGGGTATACCGTTTCACTTTATTTTTAATGCACTACAGCTTGTTGAGTTCTCCCTGATTGTAAATATTCTTTAAATACACTTTTTTAAGAAGAAGCGCTGACTTGTGACTATATCTACTAATTTAATTAATCCACCATCTAAAAAACACAAAGACCAGCTATGCAGCTGATCTTTTCTTTCTTGTTGCCTGGCGATGTCCTACTCTCCCCGAATCACGAATCTAGTTAGGATCGAACACAGTCATGTATGAGAGCTCGATTAAGTGTCAGCCGGTAATCCAGGAGGTGTCCTCAGGATTTTGTTTCCATTTTGTTAATCGTTCAATCTCTGCAGGGGCGATGTAATTCCTTTCAGCCGCGACCTTAATAAGTGTCGAATAGTCGCTTAATGAATGATTTTTTATCCCGCTTGCTTCTAGTTTTTCTATGCCTTTCTGCAATTCATAAGTGAATATGGAGACCACCCCTAGTACTTCGCATCCAGCTTCGCGAAGGGCTTCCACAGCAGTAATCACGCTTCCTCCGGTTGAAATTAAATCTTCAACTACTACGACTTTTTGCCCTTGTCTTGTTCTTCCTTCGATTTGATTGCCTTTGCCATGGCCTTTTGATTTAGAACGTACATAGCACATAGGCAGATTCATTAAATCACTGACCCATGCTGCATGGGGAATTCCTGCGGTGGCTGTACCAGCAATGAGTTCCGCCTCACCATAGTACTCTTCGATTAATTGTTGCAGCCCTCTAGCGATTTCCTTTCGTACAGCAGGGTATGATAGCGTTAATCGATTATCACAATAAATGGGGGATTGAATCCCAGACGACCACGTAAATGGATCATTCGGCTGCAAGAAAACAGCTTTTATTTCTAGTAATTGTGCGGCAATATGCTGTTTCATCGTAATACACCCTCCCATGCTTGCAGTACCGTACGATAGGCCTGCAGTGGATTATTATCTTCTGTAATCGCTCGGCCGACGACTATCGCATCTGCTCCGAGCCTTCTAGCCTCTTCTGGAGTAGCAACCCGCTTTTGATCATGATGATTTCCAGATACAAGTCTAATCCCTGGTGTAACCGTTAGAAAGCTTGATCCAACCTCTGTATGTATTCGCCCTGCTTCATGGGTGGAACAAACGACTCCGTCCAGTCCCGCTTGCTTGGTAAGTGAAGCGTAGTGAATGACAGAATCTTCAAGCTTTCCCTTAATTAATTGTTCTTGGTTCATTTGCTCTTCAGATGTACTGGTTAACTGCGTAACGGCAACACATCCTGAACGCTTTTTCCCTGCCGGCGTTCCAGCCTCAAGCCCCTCAAGTGCAGCTTCCATCATTAGTTTGCCGCCAGCTGCATGAACCGTGACTAAATCTACATCAAGTAGAGCGATATTCTTCATGGCTTTCATTACGGTATGGGGGATATCATGAAGTTTTAAATCAAGAAAAACCCCATGTCCCCTTTCCTTAATACGGCCTATTATCGAAGGTCCACCGCTGTAAAACAGTTCCATACCGATCTTAACAAACAGCTTTTCTTCTTCAAACTGATCTAAAAAAGTATATGTTTCTGCTGCTCCAGGGAAATCAAGCGCAACGATTAGAGCGTTTTTCAAATCATCTCCAGCTCCTTCCTGTACATTCAGATAGATGTTCGATTCCTAATTCATCAAGCAGCTGGGGCAGCTCATCGATCAGTTTGGAACAAATAAACGGATCTGAGAAATTAGCTGTTCCGATTCCAACTGCACTTGCACCCGCATACAAGAACTCAATGACATCTTCACAAGAATTAATTCCACCCATACCAATAATCGGGATGGAAACATGCTGACTTACTTCATGAATCATGCGGATGGCTACCGGCTTAATGGCTGGACCGGATAACCCCCCGCTCCTGTTAGCAAGGATTGGCTTTGCTGTTCGTATATCTAGACGCATGCCAAGCAGTGTATTAATCATGGTCAACCCGTCTGCCCCGCCTGCTTCCACAGCCTTAGCCATCTCAACAATATCTGTGACATTCGGTGATAATTTAACATATACCGGAACCTCTGAAACAGCTTTAACGGCTTTTGTCACTTCTTTTGCTACTTCTGGGATGGTGCCAAAAGCTAGACCGCCTTCTTTGACATTTGGACACGATATATTAAGTTCTAATGCCCTTACATTAGGTGCTTGACTAATTTCCGCAGCAACTGCAACATAATCCTCGATTTTTGACCCGGCAATATTCGCAATCACCGGGACATCATATTGAGCTAACCAAGGCAATTCTTCCGAAATCACTTTTTTTAATCCAGGATTCTGTAAACCAATGGCATTAAGCATCCCTGCTGCGGTTTCTGCTACCCGAGGCGTAGGATTCCCAAAACGAGGCTCAGGTGTAGTTGCTTTAATCATAATTGCCCCAAGCTTGCTTAACTCATAGAACTGACTGTATTCTCGGCCGAATCCAAAGCAGCCAGATGCCGGCATAATAGGATTTTTCAATGAAAGGCCTGGTAATTCAACAGATAGTCTGTTCATATAACAACCTCCCCTGCCCGGAATACAGGACCATCACTGCAAACTTTTTTATAACTGAAGCCATCAGGGTCATCAGCTGTATGACATACACAAGCAAAGCAGGCACCGATGCCGCAGCCCATCCGTTCTTCAAGTGATAGAAAGACTTTTTTATCTGCTCCATATTCCTTTTCAATGGCCCTCAGCATCATGGTTGGTCCGCATGAATAGATGGTTGTAAAAGAGTTTACAAGTGAAGAAATAACATCTGTCACATAGCCGTGAATCCCATAGGACCCATCAGCGGTTGCGATATACGTTTCACCGAGTCCAGCAAACTCTGCTTCATAAAAAACAGCCTGCTTATTTTGAAAGCCTAGGATGTGAATGACATTGACCCCCGAAAACCTGAGCCTCTTTGAGAGTTCATATAAGGGCGGAACGCCAATCCCGCCCCCCACCAAAAGCACCGTTTCTCCAAAAGACGCCTCTCCGACTGGAAATCCGTTTCCAAGCGGACCCAGAACATCAATCGTTTCATGTATCTTCTTTTGCGATAATAGCTTAGTACCTTTTCCATCTGCTCGATAAATCATGGTAAATTCTTTTCGATCTTGATTAATGGAACAGATGCTAATCGGTCTTCTCAAAAGCGGATCCAGCTGGTCACTTGCCTTTAGATGAACAAATTGTCCTGGCTGGTCCATGGCAGAAACCAGTTCGCCTGAAAGTGTTATTTCAAAAATGGCTGCTGCGATTTGTTTTTGACTTTTTACCGTCATACATTCGTTTTTAATCATAAATGAACCACCTCATGAGTCTCTGATTTCCCCATTGTCTCCGCTGTGAAAGTCATAGACTCAAACACTCGTAAAATAGCTTCCGCCGTATCAAGAGAGGTCATACATGGGATGCCGTTTTCAACTGCTTCACGACGGATTCTAAAGCCATCTCTTAAAGGTTGTTTACCTTTTGTCAGCGTATTAATAATTAGCTGTGCTTCTCCATTACGAATGACATCAAGTAAGTTATGCTCTGATGAATCGATTTTCTCGACAATTTCTGTCGGGATATCAGCAGCCTTCAGCATTTGTGCCGTTCCGCTTGTAGCAATCAGTCTGTATCCGATGTTATGAAAACGACGTGCTAATTGAAGTGCTTCTTCTTTATCCTTGTCTGCAATCGTTAACAGTACCGCACCATATTCCTTGATTTTTATACCTGAAGCGACTAACCCTTTATATAGAGCTTTTTCAAGCGTTGTATCTTTTCCCATTACTTCGCCTGTCGATTTCATTTCAGGTCCTAAGGTGATATCTACCCTCCGTAATTTAGCAAAGGAGAAGACAGGCACCTTCACATAAACGCCAGCTTTCTCCGGTACTAAGCCCGTTTGATAGCCAAGGGATGTTAAGGAAGATCCGAGGATAACTTTCGTAGCCAAGTTTGCCATTGGAATATTCGTAATTTTACTAATAAAAGGGACGGTCCGACTTGATCGTGGATTCACCTCAATACAAAAGATTTCTTCTTTACTAATAACATATTGGATGTTTAGTAAGCCTATGATATTCAACCCTCTAGCAAGCTGGATAGTATAATCAACGATTGCGGCCTTTTGTTGCGCTGTTAGACTTTGCGGCGGATAGACCGCAATGGAATCTCCGGAATGGACTCCTGCCCGTTCAATATGCTCCATAATACCGGGAATCACGACATTTACCCCATCTGAAATGGCGTCCACTTCTATTTCTTTCCCTGTTAGGTATCGGTCAATTAACACTGGGTGTTCAGGGTTGATCTTCACAGCATGCTTCATGTAATGTATTAATTCATCTTCTTTATAAACAATTTCCATTGCTCGACCGCCTAACACATACGAAGGACGAACTAACACCGGGTAGCCGATTTCATTGGCAATTTCAACTGCCTCTTCTATTGCCACAGCAGTTTTCCCTTCAGGCTGAGGAACGCCTAGTGTCTTTAATGCATGTTCAAATTTATCCCGATTTTCTGCACAGTCAATATCTTCTAAAGATGTCCCTAGAATCTTCACACCATGTTCTTCGAGCTGTTCCGCTAGATTAATAGCTGTCTGTCCGCCAAATTGGACAATAACGCCTAGTGGTTTCTCCAAATCAATCACGTGCATGACATCTTCAATCGTCAGCGGCTCAAAATAGAGCTTATCCGAGATACTAAAATCAGTAGATACGGTCTCTGGATTATTGTTTATAATGATCGCTTCGTATCCAGCTTCCTTAATCGCCCAAACTGAATGAACGGTAGCATAGTCAAACTCTACTCCCTGACCAATTCTGATAGGACCTGAGCCTAAGACAACGACGCTTTCGCGTTTGGTTACGAAGGATTCATTTTCATCTTCATAAGTCCCATAAAAATATGGTGTTTCCGATTCAAATTCTGCCGCACATGTGTCGACCATTTTATAAACAGGGATTATTCCTTGAGCTGTGCGCCAGTCGTAAACGTTTTTTTCTTTTTCATTCCAAAGTGAAGCGATTTTTTTATCAGAGAAACCCATTCTTTTAGCTGTCTTCAGAACCTCTTCAGTATATGGATTTGCTTGAAGGATTTCTTCATAGTCAACAATGTTCCTCAGTTTAGATAAAAAGAAGGAATCAATCTGGCTCCATTCATGAATAGCTTCAATCGTAACTCCCCTTCTTAAGGCTTCACCGATATAGAATAACCGTTCATCTCCTGCTTTCCTAATCCGTTTTTCAATCAATTCATCCTCAACATGTTCGTTTAATTCAAGATGATAAATCCCCGCTTCAAGTGATCGAACCGCTTTTAAAATAGACTCCTCAAACGTCCGTCCTATCGCCATGACTTCTCCAGTCGCTTTCATTTGTGTACCAAGAGTTCGATTTGCCGATTCAAACTTATCAAACGGCCAGCGTGGAATCTTTGTAACTACGTAATCGAGAGTCGGCTCAAAGCTTGCATATGTTTTCTCTGTAACCGGGTTCATCATTTCATCGAGGGTTAGTCCGACAGCTATTTTTGCAGCAAGCTTAGCGATTGGGTAGCCTGTAGCTTTCGAGGCAAGGGCAGAGGAGCGGCTGACCCGCGGATTCACTTCTATCACGTAATATTGATAGCTGTAGGGATCGAGCGCAAGTTGAACGTTACACCCACCTTCAATTTTCAAGGCACGAATAATCTTTAGTGACGTATTTCTAAGCATCTGATACTCCCGGTCGCTTAGGGTTTGACTAGGTGCTGTAACGATTGAATCTCCAGTATGTACGCCGACAGGGTCGAAATTTTCCATATTACAGACAACAATTGCGTTATCATTTGCATCACGCATTACCTCGTATTCGATTTCCTTAAATCCAGCTATACTTTTTTCAAGTAAACACTGGTGAACAGGACTAATTTTCAGTCCGCCGCTTACTATTTCAATTAACTCTTCTTCAGTCGAACAGATCCCGCCGCCAGTACCGCCTAAGGTGAAAGCCGGTCGAACGATGACCGGATAATCTACCCGCTCTACAAATTTGTAGGCTTCTTCAAGTGAATGGATAATATCACTGTCCGGAACAGGTTCTCCTAGTTCATTCATCAGCGTTCGGAATAATTCCCGGTCTTCCGCTTGATGTATCGCTGATAGTTTCGTACCGAGAATTTGAACGTTACATTCTTCAAGTACACCTGCGTTCGCTAATTCAATGGCCATGTTTAAACCTGTTTGTCCGCCAAGAGTCGGCAGCAGTGCGTGCGGCCGTTCTTTCCGAATAATTTTGCTGACAAATTCTAAGGTAATCGGTTCGATATAAACTGCATCTGCCATTTCACTATCTGTCATAATCGTCGCAGGATTTGAGTTAATCAGGATGACACGATAGCCTTCCTCTTTCAACGCCATACAAGCTTGTGTACCTGCATAATCAAATTCGGCTGCTTGACCGATGACAATTGGACCCGATCCGATGACAAGAATACTCTTTATATCTGTACGTTTTGGCATGTTAGTTCCCCCTTAGATTTGTTCAAATCCATCATCTGAATAAATTGATCAAACAGATAATTGGCATCTTCTGGACCCGGCGACGCTTCTGGATGATATTGCACGGTAAATGCCTGAAGTGTTTTGTGTTTTAACCCTTCAACTGTCCCATCATTTAACGCGACATGTGTGACTTTAAGTTCCGTTTTAGAAAGTGATTCTTCATCCACCGTGTATCCATGATTTTGTGACGTTAACGCAACTTTTCCAGTCTGCAGATCTTTTACAGGATGATTAGATCCTCTATGACCAAATTTCATTTTTTCTGTTTCTGCTCCATTTGCCAGTGCAAACAGTTGATGACCGAGACAGATTCCAAATAACGGTACCTTCCCCTGTACTCCCTGTA
>NZ_JAZVJO010000336.1:0-5264 GCF_059453735.1 Peribacillus sp.
CTGTAAACACGTATTTCCCCACCTTTTTATTTTCATTTTACCCTTATTAAGTATAACATATTAACATTTTATTGCTCCTAAGACGCACTTAATCAAATCAAAAAAGGATCCTGTATTTAGTACAGAATCCCTATAAAATAATTATAGTGTTATCAGACTACTCCTTGTCCTCTTCTTCAATAGGGTCTTCAGTAAAATACCTCAAGATCCCTTTATAGACAGAGGCCGCTATTTTCTCTTGATACGATTCTTGAATTAAATTCTGTCTTTCTGCAGCATTCGATATAAAGCCGATTTCTACTAATGCACCTGGTTTTGTTGCGTTCGTCATCAAATAAATATTCTGGATTACTCTTGGTTGTCGTGATGTGTTTTCTAAATTGCGGATAATTTCTTGTTGTATAAATGCAGCGGCCTGTTTATTTTCAAGATATCGAGTTGTATAAAAGGTTTGTGCACCGCTTGAGCTTCTAGAAGGAAAGGCATTTAAATGGATACTCAAAAATAAATCTGCTTCAGATTCATTAATTACCTTTACACGATTCTGCAAATCTTCTCTCTTGCGATTTCGAATCCCTTTGGTTCCATCATTCGCTAAATCACTGTCATCTTCCCTTGTTAAAAGCACCAGTGCCCCCTGCTCTTGTAGAAAGTCTTGGATTTTCTTAGTAACAGCAAGTGAAATTTCTTTTTCCTGTATCGATTCAAAATTTGCGCCGCCATCCATTCCCCCATGACCGGCATCAAGTACAATAATTTTTCCTGTCAGGGGCAAATTCCATGCATTCCAAGAATCATCTTCTATAAACTTCAGCGTGATAATTAAAAAAAGCATAATAAGACCAATTGAAAAACCAGTGTACTTCAGTTTCCTGCGCATGACCTTTCTCCTTCCGCTTGTCCTCTATAATTATAACTATGGGAACTAATTATAAAATAGAACAAGCAGATGCAGGTCACAGTGGTTTAATGAAGTCTTAGTTTATAGTATTTCGCACCCGCCTGAAATCCCTGAAGCCACCAAGTTTCTACATAAGCACTACAATGATAAAATAAACTCTCGCTATAGATATCCATTTTCCCAGCCTTCCCCCAATACAAAATATAATTAAATAATGTATCTACAAGATACTTCTCCTCTTGCTTGCAGCGAAGTCTAGAATCCTCCATCGACTCTCCATAGTAACCGAATTTGCCGTAATTTCCACCAAGCAAAAAAGCCTCAATTGCTACATCAAAACACCCTTCCTCAAGAACATCCGTTAAATATAACCCTAAGGAATAATCATGATTAAAAAAATCGAGAATCCTTACCTTTAGTTTTTCTATTGATAAATCACGCAAAAGACGCCGCTCATAGTTAAGTTGTTTCTCGCGCTGTCTCTCCTGCAGGCCCATAATCACATTCATATTCAGCACCTCATTGATCCGGACTAATACCGGGTTTACCAGTAGTGTCCACCAGAGGACAGAAGACATACACGTGACTAGCTGGTAATTTCGAGGAATTGCAGGCCGACTTCAGCACTGTTTCAATTAATAAAAAAAAAGCTCCAGCCGCGTAATGGGCTGGAGCTTTTGATTGTTCCAAAAAATTAACGTTTTGAGAACTGAGGTGCACGACGTGCGCCTTTAAGACCGTATTTTTTACGCTCTTTCATACGTGGATCACGAGTTAACAAACCTGCTGATTTAAGAGCAGGACGGTATTCAGGATCTACTAACAACAAAGCACGTGCGATTCCGTGACGGATTGCGCCTGCTTGGCCAGTGTATCCACCGCCTTTTACGTTAACAAGGATATCGTAAGTGCCAGTAGTTTCAGTAGCAACTAGTGGTTGATTAACAACTTCACGTAGTGCTGCGAAAGGAATATATTCGTTGATATCGCGACCGTTAATGATAACGCGACCTTCGCCTGGGATTAAACGTACACGAGCTGTTGAGCTCTTACGGCGACCAGTACCATAATATTGAACTTGTGCCAAAATAGTTAACCTCCTTTAATAATTATCCGCGTAATTCGTATACTTCTGGTTGTTGAGCTTCGTGCTTGTGCTCAGCGCCTTCATATACGTGCAATTTTTTGAAAATCTGACGACCAAGAGAATTCTTTGGAAGCATACCTTTGATAGCAAGCTCAAGCATTTTCTCAGCATAGTTTGTACGCATTTCAAGAGCAGTTCTAGTTTTAAGACCGCCTGGATGCATAGTGTGACGGTAATAAATTTTATCAGTCAATTTTTTACCAGTCAAATGAATTTTACCTGCATTGATTAGAATCACGTGATCACCAGTATCTACGTGAGGTGTGAATGTTGGTTTGTGTTTACCACGTAAGATGGATGCTACTTCACTAGCTAGACGACCTAAAGTTTTACCTTCAGCATCTATTACATACCATTTACGATCAACTTCAGTGGCTTTCGCCATAAATGTTGTGCGCATAATTACCCTCCTAAAAATTGTTTCATTAGTTATATTTATTTTCAATCACAATAAGATTCCGGGGCTTATCGCGGGATTAAAATTCATACCATATTATATTACCTTCTACCAAGTCCATTGTCAAGAGAATGTTACACCAGGTTTAGTTGTCCTGAAAATATTTCTCTAAGACTTTTTATATTCAACTTCCCAAAGGTATAAACCCTGGCCTGGAACGGTTCTTCCTGCGGCGCTTCGATCCTTACTTTGAAGAATTTCCGGGATCATACTGGAAATTAATTTTCCATTTCCAATTTCCAATAATGTCCCCATGAGGATTCGAATCATATTATAAAGAAAGCCATTTCCTCTAAAGCGAAATACAAGTACGTCTCCTTCTTCATAGAGCTCAATTTCATGAATCGTGCGGACCTTATCTACCACCTCTGTTTTTGCAGAGCAGAAGCTGGTGAAGTCGTGAGTCCCAAGGAGATGGGGAATTGCCTGCTTAATCAGTTCCAGGTCCAAATGAAATGGAAAGCTGTACATATAATTTTTTCGGAATGGATCTTTCTGAGCGGAACGTGATACAAAATAACGATATTCCTTAGCTGTTGCATCAAACCGAGCATGAAATGTATCCTCAACTACTTCAGCATTCACAACGGCAATATCATCAGGCAGGAGGGAATTGAGACCTCTTTGCCAATTTTTCACCGGTACTGTATAAGGAGTATCAAAATGAATAACTTGGCCTTTGGCATGAACACCAGCATCTGTCCTGCCAGAGGCCGTCACTTTGACACCCTGCCCTTTATGCATCCTTGCCAGTGCTGTTTCTAGCTCACTCTGAACGGTACGCTTATCCGGCTGAACTTGATACCCAGCAAACATGGTACCGTCATACGAGATTATACATTTTATTCTGTGCATATCTTGTCCCTCATTATGAACGTAATAAGAATAGTAAGACAGCAAGCACTACGAGTGCTGCCATTAGAAGATTATCACGAGTATTCCAACTCAATTGACGGTATTTCGTTCTTCCTTCACCGCCCCTGTAACCTCTTGATTCCATAGCAGTTGCAAGTTCCTCAGCTCGTTTAAATGAGCTTACGAATAGCGGTACAAGCAGTGGAACAATTGATTTAACCCGGTCTTTTAAAGGTCCTGAAGTGAAATCCACCCCTCGGGCCGCTTGTGCTTTCATAATTTTGTCCGTTTCCTCCATCAATGTTGGAATAAAACGCAGTGAGATGGACATCATCAGGGCAAGCTCATGAATCGGCAACTTCCATCTTTTAAATGGATTCAAGAGCTCCTCCATACCATCTGTAATAGAGATAGGAGTCGTCGTCAAAGTCAGTAAAGACGTGACCAAAATCAAGAAAGTAAATCGTAACGATATAAACGCACCTTGTTTAAGACCGCCTTCATAAATGTTTAAAAAACCAAATTCAAAGATGACCTCTCCTTCTTTTGTGAAAAGGATATGAAGTAAAAAGGTAAAGATAATTAAAAAGAACACCGGCTTCAATCCGTTATATAGAAAACGAGGAGGGATTTTTGACAAACTAATCAGTCCAAGAGTAAAGATAGCAACAAGACCATATGTCACAATATTATTTGCCAAGAATATTGTACAAACAAATAAAAATACGAGCATTAGCTTCGCTCGAGGATCCATTTTATGAATGGCGGAATCTGCAGGAACATAGCGGCCAAAAATCATTTTGTCCATCATAAGCGGTTCCCTCGTTTCATCGCCTCTTTAATATCAGCTACCAGATCTTCTAGACTTAAGCTTGGGCGTGAAAATCGAATTCCCATCTCTCTTTGCAGCAGTAACTGAAAACGCACTGTATCTGGAACATCCAGGCCCAATTCCAATAATTGATCAGGTTTTGAGAAGATTTCCTCTGGCTTTCCTTTTTGATAAACAGTTCCCTTATGCATGATAATAATATCGTCCGCATAACGAGCCGCATCTTCCATGCTATGTGTAACAAGAATGGTAGAAATGCCTCTATCCTTATGAAGCTGATAAAACATGTCCATAATTTCCTTGCGTCCGCGTGGATCTAAACCAGCTGTCGGCTCATCAAGAACAAGTACATCCGGTTCCATTGCTATTACACCTGCAATCGCCACACGCCGCATCTGGCCGCCTGATAAATCAAATGGGGATTTTTTAAGAATTTCCTGTTCAAGTCCCACTTGACTTAATGCGATGCGAGCAAGTTCCTTTGCTTTAGCTTCGGGTACCCCAAAATTCATTGGCCCGAAACAAATATCCTTTTCAACTGTTTCTTCAAACAATTGATGCTCAGGAAACTGAAAAACAATACCGACCTTCTGCCGAATAGATTTTAAATTTTTTTCTTTTTTCTTTTGAGCTCCTATGGTTCGATCACCAATGATAACCCGTCCTTTAGTCGGTCTAAGCAATACATTTAAATGCTGTAAAAGTGTCGATTTACCAGAACCTGTATGGCCTATAACGGCCGTATATGTCCCAGGATCAATCGTCATGTTCACATCATGCAATGCCAAGTGCTCAAAAGGTGTGTTCACTGAATAACGATATTCTACATCTTCGAGTGTAATTCGCATAATTCCTTCACCAGCTCTTCCTCTGTCAGATGGTCATTTTTAAGATCGAGACCGGTCTTCTGCAGCGCCTTACTCAGCTTTACTGAAAATGGTATATCAAGTCCGAGCTCAATCAGTTCATCTTCAAGACGAAAAATTTCCATTGGACTTCCTTCGCGATACACTTGGCCTTTATTCATGACAATGATCCGATCCGCCTTTGCTGCCTCTTCTAAATCATGAGT
>NZ_JAZVJO010000337.1:0-11841 GCF_059453735.1 Peribacillus sp.
TTACTGGATGGAAATGGGAACGAAAGAACAAGACTATTAAATCTCACAGGCTTCAGCCAGCAGTTCTACAATGTGAACGACTCTTATTTTATCTTTTTTCCCGCTGCGCTCTACACCTAATTTCATCTGTAAATGGCAGCCTGGATTACTTGTCACAATGATATCCGGCTCTGCTATTTCAAGATGCTCCATTTTTTTATCCAGCACTTCCATCGATTCTTTGTAGTGGACGATATTGTATATTCCGGCAGATCCGCAGCACATGTCCTGCTTTTCAAATGTGCGGTAATCAATCCCTGGAATCCTTTTAATTAATTCATAAGGCTCATCAGTGACTTTTTGAACATGCTGTAAATGACACGAAGGTTGGTATGTAACGACCTTCCGTATTTCTCTGGTGAACGGCAAAGAACTTTCGGCCAATAGGACGCTGATATCTTTACACCGCGCCGCAAATTTTTCAGCACGGGAATGCCATTCGGATTTTGTGTCAAATAAATCCGGATACTCGACTAACATAGCCCCGCATCCTCCGATACTATTCACTATGAAATCAAAATCGTAATTTTCAAATACTGTTATATTCTTTTTTGCCAATCTGATTGTCTCTCTTTTTTTTCCGCTATGATGTAAAAGGGCTCCGCAGCATGTTTGTTCTTCGATCAAGGTTACTTCACAACCGGCAAGCTGCAGCAATTTCATGCTGTCATCATTGATTTTCGAAAACATCACATCCATGATACAGCCAACAAAGAAACCAACAGTATAGTTCTTCTTTCCAATAGGAGGCAATACCCTATATTCTCTTTCTTTTTTTGTCGGCATGTTGATCAGGGGTGTAATGGATTCCATTGCCTGAATACTTTCCGGAAATGCCTTCATGATGCCTGTTTTTCTTGCTAAAGATACCATGCCTGTTTTTTGGGCCAATTCCAACCCTTTTCCGGCGGTTTTTTGCCATTTCTTATTCGGCAGTCCTTTTTCAAGGAGAAGCGATTCTGCTTTGGATGCCGGCTTCTCTAATGCGATAACTTCCTTGGCGGATTGCAAAATCTTCCCGTATTGAACATTGGTCGGACAGGCTGTTTCACAGGCTCTGCAGCCTAAACATAAATCAATGGAGGAAGCTGCAGATTGAATTGATATTTTCTCCTCGGCTAATAATGTCACTAAATTAATCCTCCCGCGGGGTGACTGTGTTTCCACACCTGTCGTTACATACGTCGGACATTTTGGCAAACAGTACCCGCATTGAACACAAGCAAACGTTTCTTCATAGGCTAATATTTTGTCTCTACTCATTCGTTAACACAAACCTTTGTCCAGGCTCCGGAAACATCTTTCCGGGGTTCAGGAGATTATTTGGATCCCAAGCTTCTTTTATTCGTTTCATCATATTTAAACCGGTTGTTCCAAGCTCCATTTCCATAAACGGGGCTTTCATCGTTCCGATCCCATGTTCCCCTGACAATGTACCGCCCATCTCCACTGCGGCTTTGAAAATCTCCTCGACCGCTTTTTCAACTCGTTTCATTTCTTCGATATCACGTTTATCCGCTATAATATTTGGGTGTAAATTTCCATCTCCTGCATGGCCAAACACAACCAAATCGATTTGATACTTTTCTCTTATTTCCTTTAAACGTTGAAACATATGTGGAATCCTGCTGCGCGGGACAGTAGCATCTTCTGAAATTTTTGTTGGCTTTCTTCTGACTATTGCTGGGGAAACCAGCTTCCGTGCCTTCCATAGTTCCAATTCTTCTTCTTTAGTTTCAGCTGTTTTTACTTCAATAGCCCCAATTTCCAGGCAGATTTCCTTTACTCTTTTAGATTCCGCTTCTATGGCCGCAGGATGTCCGTCCAATTCTATTAACAAAAGCGCTTCAATGTCGATAGGTAAGCCTGAGGGTTCAAATTGTTCTACAGCAATCACCGATTCTTGATCCATTATTTCTAATTTAGACGGTAAAATCCCGCCATTCAGGATACTGGAAATCGCTTTCCCAGCAATAATCAAATCATCAAAAAGAACCATTAAAGTTCCTGTAGCCTGGGGTTTCGGTATTAACTGTAAGATCGCTCTTGTGATGATCGCTAAAGTCCCTTCCGAACCTACGATTAGTTTCGTTAAGTCATATCCGGTTACATTTTTGACGGTTCTACCTCCAGTTTGGATGACTTCACCGTCCGCAGTAACAACTTCCAAGCCGAGCACATAATCTTTCGTAACCCCATATTTAAGTCCACGCGGGCCGCCGGCGTTTTCTGCTAAATTCCCGCCAATTGTTGACACATGGGAACTGCTTGGATCAGGAGGATACATTAGACCATATTGTTTGGCCATTTTATTAATATCAGCTGTTATGACTCCTGGGGAAACAATGGCGATTAAATCATCCGGTTCAATAATCAACGTATCTGTCCATCTTGAAAAATCAAGAACAATCCCTCCATGAACAGGTAAAGGTCCCCCGCTTAAGCTGGTTCCCTTTCCCCTTGGATAAATCGGAGTTTTATGTTTATTCGCTGCCTTGACAATTCCGACGACTTCTTCCGTAGCAATTGGTTGCACAACAATATCCGGTGGAAAAACACCGAAAGAAGCATCATATGAATAACTTGCAAGATCCGCTTCATTTGTAAGCACTCTACGATTGTCCTTGACCACTTGGCGTATTTCTTTTTCGATTTCTGCTTCTATCAAGACCCTGACCTCCCGTTGGTAAAAATATCGATTCCTTGTCTTTGGATCAACTTGCTGTTTGGACATATACCTGTTTTATTTCGTTGTAGCGAGACTAAAAATATATTTATAATGAAATAAATAGAATGAAAGAGGATGATAAATGTTGAAAGTAGCCTTAGTCCACGCAACGACTTCCGCCCTAAAGCCCATTGAAGAAGCTTTTCAGAAAGCCGCCCCTGAGATTAAACTGCTCCACTTTATGGATACCAATTTGCTTTCCATGATGGAAAAATCCGGAGGCTTAACACCGGAAATCATTCGCAGGTTTACAGTATTGCTAAATCTCGCTTCTGAATCTGAAGTAAATTGTATTCTACTGACTTGTTCCGCTTTTAATAACATCACATCGATTTTGCAGCCAATGTATGCGGTGAAAATTTTCCGATCAGATGAAGCCATGTTGGATAAAGCACTTGCCTATGAACGAATCGGTATTATTTCCACCGTTAAAGAAACACCAGGTGTCCTTATGGATTATCTAAGAGAAAAGAAACCGGATTGCATCATTGATTCTCTCGTTGAGCCAGGAATTATTCATCTGCTTTTTCAAGGAAGAAAAGATGAACATGATGAAAGAGTCCGTAACATGATTCAGGAAATGGATGGACATGTGGATGTAATTGTCCTTTCACAGTACAGTATGGATCATATTGCCCTTCAAGTTCAGACTTCTGTTCCAATTCTTACTGCACCGCAAGCATCTGTGAATAGATGTATAGAGTATTTGAAATATCATTCTTCCTGAATGGAAACAGCCGCCCATTTTGCTTAAATAAGTAAAACGGCCGGCTTTGCTATTTTTCATTTCATTTTCTAATGCTGGGCTCCTCCGAATACCTTTCCGACTCCATGAATCTTTTCAAGAAGTACGATTAATAGGACAGAGATGAAAATGACAACACTCGACACAGAGGCTACCAGTGGATTGTATGCATCCTGCATCGTGGAGAAAATCTCAATCGGTAGTGTCCGCATATCAGGGGAAATCATAAACAATGAGACCGTGACATTATCAAAAGAGGTCAAGAATGCAAATAACCCCCCAGAAATCATTGCCGGTCTGATGAGCGGCAAGGTCACTTTCCAAAATACAATGAAAGGATTGGCGCCAAGAATAGCTGCGGCTTTTTCTAAATTGTAGTCAAATCCGCTTAAGCCAGTTAATAACAAGCGAATAACATACGGGATGCAGATGATAATATGTGCAATCAAAAAGCCTGTTGATGTACCGGCAAGCATCATAGGTGTGAAATAAATGAGCAGGGCAATCCCCAATACTAACTGAGGCACGCTTAAAGGAGCTGTCAATATTGCTGTAATATAAGCTTTTCCAGGAATGTCATACTTTGCGATAGCCAGTGCACCTAATGTGCCGAATAAAACAGCAAAAAAGGCAGCGAGAGAAGCAAATTTTAAACTATTAAAGAAAGCTTCGATGAATTCAGGTCGTTCTAATATCATCGTATACCATTGAAGTGAGAAGCCTTGTGGTGGAAAACTAGGATAATTTGCACTCGTAAAGGAAGCAGGGACGACGACAAGTAAAGGTATCAATATATAGATGATCCCCAAAACAGCAAGGAGCAACCGTAACTTTCCAAGCGTTTTCATCATCGGAATACCTCCTTAAACTTACTTTTTTCAAATCCACGTGTAAATAAGAATACGGATAGAAGTGTTATTGCTAAAAGGATATACGATAATGCTGAACCAAAAGTCCATTGAAGCAGGTTGTTTATCTGATCGTATACTACAACAGGCATAACAGGAACATTCGCTCCACCCATTAATGCCGGAGTGACATAGGCACTCATCGATAAACTGAATACAAGCACACAGCCTGAGACAATACCAGGCAGGCTGAGAGGTAACGTAATGGAAAAGAAGCTGCGCATCGGACTCGCCCCGAGGATGGCTCCCGCTTTTTCTAATGAAGGATCGATATTATACAAACTTGTCACAATTGCCAAAACCATGAAAGGCAAATAGGCGTTTGACAGACCGATGATGACACCAATTTCTGAGAATAACAGATTCAATGGCTTATTGATGATCCCTAAGCTCATTAATGTAGAGTTAACGGTTCCATTCGGCAATAACAATAAATACCAGCCGAAGTTACGTACAACAATACTGACCAGAAGAGGAGAAGCTATTAACAAAGTAATATATCCGCGTATTTTCGGTGAACTTTTCGCCATCGTCAATGCTATTGGATAACCAAGAATTAGAGAAACAAGTACAGAATATAAACTGATCTTCACTGTAAGCCACATCGAAGATAAATAGTAGCTGTCGGTAAACAAATTGATATAGTTTTGCAGGCTGTAAACAGCGTCGGACGCGTTCAAATCATTGGTTGAAATGAAACTTAAATACAAGATATATAGCATAGGAACAATGAAGAATCCAAAGATAAATAAAAGGATGGGGACTAAGAGAAGAAGGCCAGCTATCCAACTCCTTCTCTTTTTCACTTTCGGCTTCCTTGGCGGTGCTTGCTTTATTCTTGGCGGTTTATTTATTTCTTGATCAGCATAATGTCTGACGGGTTCCATCCAACATACACCTCACTTCCGTATTGCCATTTTGGATCAAAAGAATTAGTCAATAATTGAATCGTTTTCCCTTGTAACGATACTGCGATTTCCCATGATGTGCCAAGATAATTAAGCTGAGTGATTTTAGCCGCCTGAAGTTCCAGTGTGGATGATGAAGTTTCTCTGGTAGAGGAAATATGAATGTTTTCAGGGCGAATATAAAGCTTCACCTCATTTCCGGTACGGACTGAACGATCCTCACCAATAACATTTGCAGAATCGACATGAATAACTTCTTTCCCTACCTTCACTGTAATCTGCCTATTCTCTGTTCCCGCTACCTCACCTTCAAAAGAATTTGATTTTCCGATGAATTGAAATACAAATTCTGTGTCAGGATGGTTGTATATGCCGGTAGGTGTACTGATTTGTTCAATTTTCCCGGCATTCATGACCACTACACGATCAGACAAAGAAAGGGCTTCCTCTTGATCATGGGTAACAAAGATTGTTGTTACTCCAATCTCTTTTTGTAATCGTTTAATCTCTGTCCGGAGTTCATGCCGTAATTTTGCATCCAGGTTGGAAAGAGGTTCATCAAGCAGAAGCAGCTCTGGTTCAACCACAAGTGCACGAGCAATTGCCACCCGCTGTCTTTGACCTCCCGATAATTCCCTTGGATAACGTTGTTCGAGTCCGGACATCTTAACAAGTTCAAGGACGCGGTCTACTTTCTTTTTTTGTTCTGCTTTCGTTATTTTCCGAAGGTTGAGTCCGAAAGTCAGATTTTCTTGTACAGTCATATGAGGAAACAAGGAATAAGTTTGGAATACCATCCCCAAATCCCGCTTATATGGAGGCACTTTTGTCACTTTTTTGCCCTTGATGTAGACATCTCCTTGATCCGCTTCAAGAAATCCCGCAATTAGGTTCAATGTGGTCGACTTTCCGCAACCTGAAGGACCGAGCAATGTTAAGAGCTCGCCTTGTTTTACTTCCAGGTCAATATCATTTAATACAATATTGGAACCGAACTGCTTCCTCGCACCCTTTACCTCTACATCAAATGTAGCTGCGTTCATATTAAATCCCTCCGCTCTATTTTAGTGATTTACCTATTTCAGGAACAACTTCTTTTGCCCACCGATCGGACCATTCAGCACGAACTTCGGCTAACAAAGAAGGGTCGGGTTTGAACGTTTTGTCCGTTTCCTTTAATCCGATCGATTTTTCGAATTTCTCCGGAAGCTCTACACCGTCCACAACCGGATAGAAGCCTTGCTCTGCAATCAAACCTTGCGATTCTTCACTGATTAAAAAATCAATGAATGCTTGTGCATGTTCTTCCTTAGGGGTATTTTTTACAAGAGCAGCACTGAACGATTGTATTGGCACGCCTTCTTCTGGAACCGCCATTTTAAGCGGTACGCCTGACGCCGCTAAATCGGCAATAACATAGCTCCCCATGACTGTCACGTCCCCGGCACCTTGCTGAATCGCAGGCATTACTTGAGTCGAGTTTTTATAAAATGTTGTTGAATAACCTGCAAGCTCTTTTGCTTTTTCTAATCCTGGGTCAACATTGTCTATACTTCCTCCATTAGCCATTGCGAGCGCATATAAAGTATTGAATCCCCAGTCATTGGATATATCCACAAAAGCTGTCTTTCCTTCATATTGTCCGGAAGCAAGATCATTCCATGATTTAATTGCTTTCAATTTCTTTTCTTTAAAAGATTCAGTATTATATGCAGGTGCAATGACTAATCCAAAAACAGGAGCGCCCGCACCCTTGACTGCCACATAATCCGAATCGATATTCTTCATATTAGGCACATTAGATTCATCTACTGTTTCTGTAAGACCTTTGTCCTTTGCACGATGTACATCGGTTGGCACAAACATGGCAATATCAATTTTCGGAGCATTCTTTTGTAGTTCTACTTTTGATAAAATCTCACCGGAAAGTCCTGGGATATAATTGACAGTGATACCGGTTTCTTCTTTGAACTTCGGAGCAATGACATCCCGGATTGTTCTTTCAATTACCCCTCCATTTCCAGCAACGGTGATTGTTTTCTCTCCATCTCCACCCGCTTCCGTATTAGCTGTCTCTCCAGGCTTTTGCGGAGTGGGAGCGCTACAAGCTGACAATACAATCAGAAAAGCGATAGACATTAATGTAAGGATTTTTTTCATTTTCACTTGCCTCCTATTTTTGAATTTGAATGTAATTCTAAGGAATCATTTCTTTGAAAAATTGTTCTGCTCCAGGATGAAAATGTATTGGAACTCCCGCAGTTGCTTCTGTCAAGTTGCTTTCAATCGTTTCTTGGCGGGAGATTTGCAATTCTGGCAAATGGTTATATAAGGTTTTTAATATTAGATAAGCATCTTGTTTTGGCATATCCGGGTAAGTAAGAAGGACATTTTTCACTGCTAATGTAGATGTACTCTCTATGCCTTCGTATGTTTGACCGCTAATTTCATCCTGTCTGTAAACTTCATATTCCTGATAAAGGCTTTCAGCAATACTTTTTGGAATCGGTATAAGTGAAGTTTCCATCTCTGAAGCTAGTTCTACAATCACTGGGTTCGGTAAACCAGAAGAAAAGAAAGCGACATCAATTGTTCCGTTTCTTAGAGCGTCTGCAGATTGTGTGAATGAAAGCAGAGATACATCCATTTCATTGTTTGATAGATTGGCAGCCTTCAATATCCTTTCAGACAGCAACTTTGTTCCGCTTCCGGCCGTTCCAATACTTACTCTTTTCCCTCGTAAATCCTCTAAGGATTGAATATTTCTATTCGTTGTGACTACATGGATGAAGTTAGAATAAAGACCGGTAAGTGCAAGTATCTCCCTTTTATCCGTATCCAGCAAAGCAAGGACGTCCACAGTACTGAATCCTAATTCAGCTTGTTTCTGGCTCACTAGTTTTGTATTCTGAACCGAAGCGTCCGTTACTTGTGTTCCTGAAGCTTTTCCATTGTACTTCCGTAATAGGTCTGCCATTGTTTGCCCTAAAGGGAAATAGACACCTGACATATCACCCGTCGCGATCACAAAAGGAGTTTTAGTTCCAGTGAATTCCTCTGCGGGATTAGCAAATGTTTGATTATCGTTGGGGAATAATTCTTGCTGTCCTTTTACACAACCAAACAAAAGAAATACGGAAAGGAACAGTATTTTTAGTAATGCCACTGTCTTCAAAGATTGTCCTCCTTTCATAGAGATAACTCTTGCAATTATTGTGCCAATTTTCAGAACCTTTATTTTGTATACGCTTTCATTAAAATATTTAACATTTTGTCCACATAATCCGGCAAGTTTTTCCTATAACTCCTGCAAAAATTGCCGGATTAACATTTTTTCTTTAGCTATTTCCGATTTCATATAGTTTAATTTTATCCCTGAGGCTTCTTTCAGATATTTGTAAAGTTTGCGCGGTTCTTTGGCGATCCTTACCGGAATATTTAAAAGTTCCGGAAATCACCATTTTCTCAATTTCCTTCATTGAGAGACCTATTGGAATGACCATGCTTTTTTCATCATAAACAGAAACCTCTTCACTCCCTTCCTTTTTCTCCAGAATGTAGTATGGCATATCTCCCTCATCAATGACTGTATTAATGGAAAGCGCTACGGAGTATTCTATTATATTTCCCAATTCCCGAACGTTTCCCGGATAGTGATATTCGAGTAATAGTCGACGGGCAGCTGCGGAAAAAGATTTCTTTTCTCTGTTCATCTCTTTACAATACTTTTCGAGAAAATAATCAATCAACAGTGGAAGATCCTCTTTTCTATCTCTTAGTGGCGGTGTTTTAATAGGAATGACGTTCAATCTGAAATATAAATCCTCTCGGAACTTCCCTTCTTGGACCATTTTTCCAATGTTTTTATTGGCAGCACATAAAATTCGTACATCTAGCGCAATTTTCTTATTAGATCCAAGAGGTGTCACTTCACGTTCTTGGATTACCCGCAATAATTTAGCTTGAAGAGAAAGAGGCAGTTCGCTAATTTCATCAAGAAATAGCGTACCTCCATTTGCTGCGACCCACTTTCCTTCCTTTGACTGAGTTGCCCCTGTAAAAGCTCCTTTTTCGTAACCGAACATTTCTGATTCTAGTAATGTTTCAGGAATGGCTGCACAATTCAAAATTTCTAATGGACCGTTCTTACGTTTCCCGGAAAAATGTATTCTCTTTGCAACTAGTTCTTTCCCAGTGCCGCTTTCTCCAGAAATCAAGACGCAAGAGTCAATATCTTTAATCCGATCAATCATCGAAAATACATATTTCATCGCCTTACTATTGCCTAAAAAGTCTTTAAAACCCTTCCTTTGTTCTAGCTCTTCATTGAGTGATTCCAGCTTATTTGATATTTGTCTAAACTCAGAGGCTCTTAATAAAAGCAATGATAATTTTTCAATATTAATCGGTTTTTCAATATAATAATAGGCGCCCATTTTGATTGCTTCAATAGATGTTTCAATGGAAGCATATGCGGTCATCATGATGACTGTAACCGATGGGTCATTTTGTTTAATTCTTTGCAAAACGTCCAGCCCATTGTAACTTGCGATCCGAAGATCCAGCAGAATAATATCTATTCTTTCTTTTTTTGCTAAATCGATGCCTTTTTCAGGATTCGTTGTGGTTATCATGCAATAATCATCTTCAAAAGCAAAGCTAAGTGAAGTGCAAATTGCTTGTTCATCGTCAATAATCAGTACTTTTGGCTTCAATCCCAATTTCCTCCTTTTGATATAAAGGTAATAGAACTGTGACGGTCGTTCCTATATCAGGTTTACTGCTTACTTGGATATCTCCATTATTCTCTTTTATTAAATTGTAAGATAAGGACAAACCCAATCCGACGCCTTTTCCCTTTGTCGTAAAAAATGGTTCGAAAATATGGTTTAGCACCCCTTGCTTTATTCCGTTACCCGTATCTTCAATCATAATTTTTCCCGTTTTGGAGTCCTCTTTTTCTATGATGATTTTAATTTCCTTCACTTCTCTTTCATCAACTGCATCCATGGCATTCAATAATAGATTTAGTAGAACCTGACGAATTTGCTGCGGATCAATCACAAAAACAAGGTCAGGTTCAATGCACTGTTCAAATTCAATCCTTTTTTCATCCAATGTTACTTGCAGTATTCCCAGCAAGGAAGTCAGCTCGAGGGCCGTACAAGGTTGGATATTAGGTAAGCTGGGACGTGCATAATCAATCAAGTCTGTTACAATCCTATCAAGTCTATTCACTTCTACAGGTAAATGCTCCATAAGTACCTTTTGAAATTTTGGTTGATCGTATTTTTTTGGAATCAGGTCTATGAACATTTTAATAGACGTTAATGGGTTCCGAATTTCATGAGCCACACCAGCTACTAATTGGCCTAGTGCATGGAGCTTCTCCTGTGTAACCAACTTTTGTTCTAGTTTCTTTTTTTCAGTTTCGTCATTCATTGATAGCAAATAACCTGCTTGATTATCAAGTGAGTTAAACATTCTGTTCAAAGAATAATAGATTACCTTTCGGTCACCATTATCATCTATTTCTAGAAAACGATAATTTCCAACACTTTCTTGCTTTTGTGCAAAACGATAGTGATCAAAAAGCTTCAGGAAAATAGATGACTGTTGAAGGTTAAACTTCTCATCTGGGGGAAGTTCAAGAATCTCCAAAGCCCGTTTATTACAGCTCGTTATCTTAAAATCGATATCGAATGTTACAATACCCGTGTCAATATTATTTAAAATTTGCACTTTAAACGCATTACTATCAGCAGTCCGCTGCCGTTGATTTTGTAAATCCTCATTTAATAGCCGGAGGTCCTTTGTGTGAATATTCACCGCTTTTTTCAATCTTTGATTCCAAATGTAAATTGCAATGAGGATAAGTACACCAACCAAAAGAAATAGAAATAAAAGGAGGATAAAATGTTCCAAACGAGCAATTTTAGCTTCCGTTTCTGTACTAATCCATTCATCAATCAATTCACTTACTTCTCCTTTAGCCTTTAGGTTTGTAAGCGTTTGATTAATGATCGGCAGGAGGTCCTCATTCCCTTCCTTTACTGCAATAGCATAATCTGCCGGATTAATTACTTCATCGAGAATGAGGTAATTTTGTTCTTGATCAAATTCTTCTAAAAAAAACGAAGCTGTGAATTTATTCCCAATAAAAACTTCCGACCGGTTATTTAGAAGCACCAAAAGACCTGAGTATTGATTTGACACCAAAGTAAGATTAGTATTCCTTAAATTTAACAAGGTGTTTAGATTTGGAGTATTATCTTGTAATACAACATGCATGTCCCCTATATCTTCGATACTTTTTATTTCACCCCTACTATCCATAGGGATAATTAAAGAATCTGACATCGTATAATAAGGCTGTGAAAAATCGAATACTTTATCCTTTTCAGTACTGTACGTTACCCCTGTTACCGCATCTACTTCACCATCTTTTAATGCCTGTTCCGCTTCATGAATTTCCATTGGTATATATTCAAAAGTAAGCCCATTTTCATATGC
>NZ_JAZVJO010000338.1:0-4995 GCF_059453735.1 Peribacillus sp.
CGGCTCATCAGGCGTTACAAATGCAAAGCCCTTAGGGTGACCTGAAAGCTTACCTCTGATGAGATTCATTTTTTGCGGCAGTCCATAGCGGTTATTACGTGTTCGAATCACGCTTCCCTTTTCTTCCATTTTCACAAGTGCTTTAACAAAATCCTTGAAATCTAATGAGTCTTCAATCCCAAGTGCTTCCTCGAGCTCTTGAACAGTTAACGGTTTATAGGCTTCATCTTTCATATAAGAAAGAAGCTTATCGTTAAAATAGCGTATCTTATCTTCCATCTAAAAAACCCTCCTTTATGGGTGTATTTCTTTTTTATAAAATTACGAAGGGTTAATCAGACCATTCCAAGCTTTCTAAAAACTGATAAACGTCTTCATGAAGCTGTTCCTTCTCTTGATCGAGAGTGATAACATGACCTGATTCCTCGTACCATTTCAAATGCTTATCTTCTGATTCTATTTCATTAAAAATGATGTTGGCACTATCCGTATTAATCATTTGATCATGCCTCCCCTGCACAACAAACACCGGTGCGTAGATATGGTCAACATGTTCACGAACATCGGCGATCATCTTTTGAAGCTCTTTTAAAGTATTCATTGGAGTTTTTGCAAAGCTTGTCATTTCATGTTCTATTTCTTCTGCTGTTTTACCTTCGCGTCTTTTATACTCCTTAGCATATGTAAGAACTCCTTGATACATCGTTTCTTCACTTTTAATATACATAGGCGCACACATTGGTACAATACCCTTTACAGGTACAGTGTAACCTAATTTAAGTGAAAATACCCCACCTAATGACAGGCCTACGACAGCTATTTCATTATGACCCATTGAACGTAAATAATCATAGGCAGTCATGACGTCCTTCCACCAGTCAACAGGACCTGTTTTAACCAGCTCTTCTGGGGGAACCCCATGACCTGAATAGTGGGGTGCATGACAAGTATACCCTTTTCCTTCGAGAAATCTACCCAGCATCCTGACATCGCTTGAATTTCCCGTAAACCCATGCAGCATTAAGACTGCTCGTTTCCCGCCTTCAAAGGTAAAAGGCTTTGGAAGCTTAATTTTCATCTAGAGACTCTCCTTTATTCACATCACAATTATAACCGTCCTCCATTAAAATTAATCAAACGTTTGATTAAGAAGAAACTAGGCTATAGCTAGTATACATAACTAACACTTACTCTTATTTAGTATCCTCTTCTATTAAATCAGATAAACAGTCCCCTTGCTATTTTTTTGACATAAAAGAAGGATCTGGCACCTAAATTACCGAAAATAACTAAAAAAAAGCCCAGCAGCTAAGCTAGACTTTTTGAATCTTTACAATTATAAGCCGAAATAAGTAACGGATAATGTTAAAATAAAGAACAATACAGATAATACAATAGTCATGCGATGAAGAACTAAGTCAAGACCGCGAGCCTTTTGTTTTCCAAATAATTGTTCAGCACCACCAGCAATAGCTCCTGATAAACCTGCACTTTTTCCGGATTGTAAAAGAACGCAGAGAATAAGCCCAATTGAAACAATAACTAAAAGAGTTACTAATAAAGTATGCATATACATCCACCTCCTAAAACCCGATAAACATTACTTTTACTGTACCACATTCTTGCTTCTGTAACAATCTAAGATTTGTTAGAAATTGCAAAATATGACCTTGTTATGTCGATAAACTATTAAAAAGAAAGAAGTGATATCAAAATGTTTCAGAATATTCTTCGTTCTATCGATATCCTTACCATAATCTTATCAGTGACAGCCATCTATTCAATGGTTTTCATGGAAACGGACTTTATCAATAGTCTATTAATTATTCTTTCTCCTCTTTTATTATTAATCGCTAAGTATAAGGGCAGCCGCACTTTATTGTTTCTGGCTTATCTTTGCACCACGATTTTCTTCACTTCCCTTATATACAATGCACTATCAACAAGCAGTACTGACTATTTCCATTCAGGTGCCTCATCCTTTTTAATCGCTTTGATAGCGATAACAATGAGTCTAAGTGCTGCGATAATTGGCTTTGGGACAAATACACTGACGATATTGTGGATCTCACTGCATATCCTCGTCCTTAGACAAACGTTAATTCTTTATTCGGCCTCTGCTTTTTTTGAGCGTTTTTGGTCGGAAAAAGCACTCGATACCGTTATTCGTCACGATTATCCATTTATTTTGATGATTGTCTGGCTTGGGCTTTTTTTAGATAAATATCAACGTGAACTTAGTCGAGAGTATATCTCAAGATAATGGTATTTATTTACGGTTTACGATGTTAGTAATATGGAAAGGCTTGTTATATAATTCAAACGGCTTGTTTATTATTGCAATATATTAAATTGCAGGGAATAAATATGGTTATTGGAGGAAATAACAATGTCTTCTGCTCGACTTAGCTTCGTTCTGCTATCTTCTATTTTTTTAGCCTCTGGCTGTTCGATAAATGAAGAAGAAAAAGTGAAAGTAAGTGAACATAAAGAAAGTGTAAGAGTAGAGAAAAGCACCGAAGAAAGTGCAGTACTCGTGAATAAAGAAAATAAGCTTCCGCAAGATTACCAAACAGATGATTTAGTCTATCCATCTATCCCTTTTACATTTGAAGAGAAAATTGAAAAAAGAATGCTTAAAACTGTGGCAGCATCCGCCATTGAGCGTTTATTTACAGCTGCGAGCAAATAAGGTCTGGACCTAGCAGGTGTTTCTGCTTACCGATCTCACGCTACCCAAGAATCGCTTTTTAACTATTATGTAGAGAGAGACGGTCTCGAGGCAGCGCTGAGCTATTGTGCCGTTCCCGGTACAAGCGAGCACGAAACAGGCTTGGCTATCGATGTGACTGCTAGTGATGGCTCCTGTGCGGCAGAGGATTGCTTTGGTGATACAAAAGAAGCTGCCTGGCTTGCGCAGCATGCCGCTGAATATGGTTTCATTATTCGTTATCCAGAAGGCAAAGAAGATATCACTGGTTATAAATACGAACCATGGCATCTACGCTATGTGGGTACGACCATTGCACAAGAAATTACTGAACAAGATCTAACATTAGAAGAATACAATCAGACACTTGTAGTGAAACAATAGTTTGCAAAGCCCCCTCTTATTCTTAGATAAGAGGGGGCTTTGGCGTTTATTTAGCTGCACCGCAACACTTTTTAAATTTCTTCCCCGATCCACATGAACAAGGATCATTTCTTCCAATTAAGACCTTGCTTTGTATAGGCTTCAGTTTCTTTTCAGCTTTTGCAAGGATTGCGGACCCTTCTTTTTTCATTTGCAAATAACGTTGTTTGAACAATTCAATCGCTTGGCTGCTATTGTTCAACGTATCTTCTGCAATGTCTCTTGCTTCCTTTTTTGAAAAAGTACTATCTTCTACGATGAATTGATTCGTGTTAAACGTAAATCTAACGCCGAATTCAGCTCTATCCTCTTTATTAATAAATTTCAGGTACACATTATTACAATTACAAGTTGGATGCATACAATAGAAATCGTAAATCCAAAATGTCTTTCCTTCGAACTCACTCTTTAATGAAATGTTATCTTGCAGACCAAATACATCTATGTATTTAACTGCCTTGCCCCCTGCAACTTCCTCAGCGGTTATGGTTCTCATCTATATGCACATCCTAATTAATATAATTTATTACCTGTAGATATTGTATATCGTAATCTGTCTCTCGTCACCTATAACGAAAAACCTCTAGCTTTGCATTACTAAAAGCTAGAGGTCTATCTAATTTAGTCGATCATCAAACATTGTATACTTGAAAACTTGACCAAGAAGCAGCTACCTCTGCACATGTGAGAGTGACAATGGCTGGTGGCAATGCTATTGTCCTGACTGTAACTTGACATGTTGCTAGATTCACAGCTAATAACTCATAATTGGTTGTCCCAAAAAGCGCGAAAGGAGACGTTATCCATCCATTAGCTCTTTGTTGGCGAAGGTTATAGGCTAATAGGTCACATATAACATTACACGATAAAGGAGGAATATTCCGAGTACCTGCACCCGTACCAACGATTGCATAAGACTCCCAAATACCTCTTAACTCATTACAAGTAAATGTTCTAGTAACCCCTGCATTATCGACTAATACTGTACGGCCTACTAAATCCACGTTTACTACATCAGAGGAAATCGGTACACCTGTTAAAGGATCGTTATAATTTAGTACTAATCTCCAACCAGTGTTTTCTCTAACTACAGCTAAATTACTTTCTAAAACCTCGCAGATTGTAGAAAGCTCAGGAATAGGATTTGGATTTGGATTTTCCCAATGAAAACAAATAATTTGAAAGCACCGTTTTCTCTAAAAACTCCCATTCACTATTCGGTGAAATGATAATTGGAGACACTTCTATAAGCTCGTCCACTTTAATATCACGAGCCGCATAGATGCCTCTCCCATACTTGTGCGTATCCTTAACAAAGATCGTTTTCAGTTGATAACACCCCTCTTCCTTATCTTTATTTTCACGCTCAAACTATCCTGCAACGTTTTAATAAATGAAAGGATGTTTGTCCACATCTCTACAATTGTTTTTTGCTTTTCTAAAGGGGTTTTGATTAGTGAAGATTATTCTTACTGCGATTGGATTCTGCCACATAAATTCAGAACGCATCGTGAGTTCCTGGGTTGGGCTCTTGTGCAAATAGTGTATCTTTTCTTTTTTGTATTAGTGGATTCGCTTTTTCCCTTTAGCGACACTTTTTGGATAAAACCAACCCCTTTTTTATCTGATGTCTTCATGAATTGCCTATCATACAGTCTAATAAGCTTTGATTCGGCTTTCATTCGGCCCTTTCTGAACTTTATTCGGCCCAAACGGTGGTTGATTCGGCCCAAATGGAAGTTGATTCGGCCCAAACTCGACATTATTCAGCCCTACTGCGATTTCATTCTCCCCTACAGCAGATTGATTCTTCCCTAACTCGAAAGTATTCTCCCTGTAGCCCCTGAACTAGCTACGCATCG
>NZ_JAZVJO010000339.1:0-4785 GCF_059453735.1 Peribacillus sp.
GAATTTATCATTTAACACTTTGATATATGTTCCCTTCATACCCAGTGAACGAGACTCAATGACACCAGCGCTTTCTAGTTTACGCAAAGCATTAACAATTACTGAACGAGTAATTCCAACACGATCGGCAATCTTAGAAGCAACCAGTAGACCTTCTCTGCCATTCAATTCTTCAAAGATATGTTCAATTGCTTCTAATTCACTATATGACAGCGAACTAATAGCCATTTGAACAACAGCTTTACTTCTTGCTTCTTCTTCAATCGCTTCAGCTTTTTCGTGAAGGATTTCCATGCCGACTACAGTTGCGCCGTATTCCGCAAGAATTAGATCATCATCATGGAATTTTTCTTCAAGACGAGCAAGAATCAATGTACCTAAACGATCTCCTCCGCCAACGATTGGAACAATAGTTGTTAAGCCTGCAGCAAACATTTGCTTGTTCTCAACAGGAAATGCCGTATACGAGCTGTCAATATCAAGGTTTGATGATGTTTCAGGAATGTTAAACAAGCTCTTTGTATATTCCTCAGGGAATTGACGGTCTTCAAGCATTTGCACCATACGCTCATTTTCGATTTTCTGGTTGATCGCAAAGCCAAGAAGCTTTCCTCTTCTGCTTACCACAAATACGTTCGATTCAATCACTTCACTTAAGCTCTCAGCCATTTCTTTAAAGTTAACCGGTTTTCCAGCTGTATTTTGAAGCATTGCATTAATTTTTCTTGTTTTTGATAATAAATTCATTAAAAATTTCCTCCTATAAAATCTGTGTATCCTAAGTATGCCGTTACATTTTATACAGAGCAGAAAGGGTACTAGTATTTCTCTACCCTTCCTAACCCTTTTCAATCGTAATTTCTTTAAAGAATAAACTGGCTGAGATCTTTGTTTCTTGATATCGAACCTAATTTGTCTTCTACATACTGAGGGGTAATCGTAATTTTGTCCATTGTAATTTCTGGGGCTTCGAAAGATAAATCTTCCAGCAGTTTTTCCATGATTGTATGCAGGCGACGGGCTCCGATATTATCAGTATTTTGATTGACCTCAAATGCCACTTCTGCAATCTTACGAATAGCTTCGTCAGAAAATTCAATTTCTATACCTTCAACTGCCAATAAGGCCACATATTGTTTAAGAAGAGCATTATCCGGTTCATGTAGAATGCGAACAAAATCCTCTACTGATAATTTTTGAAGTTCTACCCTAATTGGGAATCTTCCTTGTAGTTCTGGAATCAAGTCAGACGGCTTAGCCATATGGAAAGCACCTGCAGCCATGAAGAGAACATGATCTGTTTTCACAGAACCATATTTCGTTACAACTGTTGACCCTTCTACGATAGGCAGGATATCTCTTTGCACACCTTCCCGAGATACATCTGCAGAAGATCCACCCTTTTTACTGGCAATTTTATCGATCTCATCAATAAAAATAATTCCAGATTGTTCTGCACGGAATACGGCCTCTTGAGTCACTTCATCCATATCAATCAATTTGCCCGCTTCTTCATTAGTGAGAACAATTCTTGCTTCACTAACTTTAAGCTTACGTTTCTTTTTCTTTTTAGGCATAAGATTACCTAGAGCATCCTGCATATTCATGCCCATTTGCTCCATCCCAGAGCCTTGCAGCATATCAAACATCGATGCTTGCTGCTCTTCTACCTCTACGGTGATCAACTCATTTTCAAGTTCGCCTTTGGCAAGCTTTTCTCTAACAATCCAACGTTTTTCTTGAAGGCTTACATCCTCAGATTTAGCAGATTCCTGCTCTGCTTCTTGATTAGTTCCTCCAAAAAACATTTCTAACGGATTTTTAAAGTTATTTTGTTTTTTACCAGAAGGTACTAACAGTTCAACCAAGCGGCGGTTTGCATTTTCTTCAGCAAGTTCCTGCACACTGATTTTCTTCTCTTCTTTGACGAGGCGGACAGCTGTTTCTACAAGATCTCGAACCATTGATTCAACATCTCTGCCCACATAACCTACTTCTGTGAACTTCGTTGCTTCTACCTTAATAAACGGTGCAGCAACTAATTTAGCAAGCCGGCGTGCTATTTCTGTCTTCCCGACGCCTGTCGGACCTATCATTAGAATATTTTTTGGAACGACTTCATCGCGCAGCTGGTCCTGTAAAAGACTACGGCGGTATCTGTTACGGAGTGCAATAGCTACTGCCCTCTTAGCATCACGTTGCCCAACTATATATTGATCAAGCTTTTCAACAATCTGTCTAGGTGTTAAATTAGCTTTACTATCCATATACGCAGCTCCCTTCGATTACAGCTCTTCCACAATAATATTAGTATTCGTAAACACACAAATTTCCGCTGCTATTTGCAAAGAATTCTCTGCAATTTCTCTAGCAGTTAAACTGTCTCCCGAGAATCGTTTTAACGCTCTTCCAGCTGAAAGTGCATAATTCCCTCCAGAACCGATTGCCAAAATTCCATCATCCGGCTCAATGACTTCACCCGTACCTGAAACAAGCAGGATATCGGTTTTATCCATGACAATTAACATCGCCTCAAGTTTACGCAGAATATTGTCACTTCTCCATTGTTTGGCAAGTTCTACTGCAGCACGCTGCAAATTACCATTGTACTCTTCAAGCTTCGCTTCAAACATTTCAAACAAAGTAAATGCATCTGCCACTGATCCGGCGAAGCCTGCTAATACAGTACCATTAAAGATTCTTCTGACTTTTCTTGCTGTATGCTTCATGACGACAGAATTGCCTAGTGTCACCTGTCCGTCTCCAGACATGGCACATTCGCCTTTGTGGTGGACAGCGAATATTGTGGTTGCGTGAAATTCACCCATAATGATTCTCCTTCCTCATAGTCCTAAGCTCTTGGATGTGATGCATTATATACCTTCCGCAGTTGTTCTTTCGTAACATGAGTATAAATTTGCGTACTTGATATATTAGAATGTCCCAAAAGCTCTTGAACGGCTCTAAGATCAGCTCCATTATTCAGTAAATGTGTTGCAAATGAATGTCTTAACATATGTGGATGCAAATCGCCTTCGACCGCAGCCCTTTTAACTAATTCATTTAAAATATAACGGACTCCCCTAGGTGTTAGCGGTTCGCCTCGAAGATTTAAAAATACATAGCGATGTTCCTTGCCTTTAGAGGCTACTAGTTCAGCTCGAGCATTTTTTATGTAAGACGTAAGCGCATCTACGCAGAAGTCCCCCATCGGAACATAGCGGTCTTTCTTACCTTTACCATGGACCAAAACGGTACCCAATGAAATATCGAGATCCTGTAATTGAATATTACAACATTCACTAACACGAATACCGGTTGCATAGAGCAATTCTAAAAGTGCCAGATCTCTCGAACCAGCGGTATCATCTAGGCTGATGGCCGAAAAAAGCAAATTAATTTCCTCTTCATACATGAAACGAGGAAGCATCTGATCTTTTTTCGGCAAAGAAACGAGACCAAAAGGATTTTCAGTCACAATCTCTTCACGCATCAGGAATTTATAAAAGCTGCGCAGGCAGGATGTCTTCCTTGCCACAGATCGCTTAGATAGGTTTCTATTGTATAGACCCGTCAAGAATAATCGGACATCAAAATATTCAACAGAAGTAAATGAGATTCCTTGCTCATTCATGAACATAAAGAATTCCTCAATATCCCGTTGATAGTTTTCGATTGTATAGTGTGAAGAGTTCTTTTCAATTTGCAGATATTCTACAAATAATTGTAAGGCTTGCTCTTTACTAACCACTAAAACACCCCGCAAAGCTTCTAAATAGTAACACAGAATTTTTTTTCAAGCAATTTTTCTTACAAATTTTTCATAAATTTCTGAATAGTTTCCAATGCACGCTCAGCATGTTGTTCATTTCGCTCTTTTTTCCCTCTTATTTTTGTCTCAAGATCTGGAAATAAACCGAAGTTCGCGTTCATAGGCTGAAAACTTTTCGAATTAGTTGACGTAATGTATCTAGCCATACTTCCCATTGCTGTTTCAGCAGGGAACACTAATGGTTCTTCTCCTGAAGCAAGTTTTGCAGCATTAATTCCAGCTACCAATCCTGATGCTGCTGACTCTACATAGCCTTCAACGCCAGTCATTTGACCAGCAAAGAATAAATCTGAACGGTTTTTAAACTGGTATGTCGGCAGAAGGACTTTAGGTGAGTTAATGAACGTATTTCGATGCATAACGCCGTAACGGACGATTTCTGCTTTTTCTAGTCCTGGGATAAGTTGAAGAACTTCTTTTTGCGGCCCCCACTTTAAATGTGTCTGGAATCCGACAATATTATATAAAGTACCTGCTGCATCATCTTGGCGAAGTTGAATAACGGCAAATGGTCGTTTTCCTGTTTTAGGATCTTCTAGTCCAACTGGTTTTAATGGACCAAAAAGCATCGTTTTTCTGCCTCTGGCAGCCATGACTTCAATCGGCATACAACCTTCAAAGAAGATTTCTTTTTCAAATTCTTTTAGCGGCACTGTTTCAGCTGCAATAAGGGCTTCATAAAAACGATCGAATTCCTCTTCAGTCATAGGGCAATTTAAATAGGCAGCTTCCCCTTTATCATACCGTGATTTCAAATATACTTTATCGAGGTCTATGCTGTCTTTTTCAATGATTGGAGCAGCCGCATCATAAAAGTATAAATACTCTTCATCCATGATTTGTTTAAGGCTTTCTGAAAGTGCTGGACTAGTCAATGGACCCGTCGCAATAATGGTTGTTCCTTCTGGAATCTCTGTTATTTCTTCATTAATAACCGTCACATTAGGATGATT
>NZ_JAZVJO010000340.1:0-6604 GCF_059453735.1 Peribacillus sp.
ATGTTTCACATGAGCTCAAGACACCCATCACTTCTATTAAAGGATTTTCTGAGACACTGTTAGACGGAGCGTTAAAGGATGAAGAAGCATTAAAAAGCTTTTTAATGATTATTCTGAAAGAAAGTGATCGGCTGCAAGCGCTGATTCAAGAGCTTTTAGACTTGTCCCGTATTGAACAACAAGAATTTGTACTTAATATTAAGTCCCTAGAATTAACTCAGATTCTTGAAGAAACACGAACCATCCTCAATGGAAAAGCAGTCGAAAAAGATATTGAACTTACCTTGCACACACCTGAAAATCCTGTCTGGATAGAAGGAGATGCATACCGGATTACACAAGTTTTTCTTAATTTAATGACCAATGCATTGACTTACACACCCAATGGCGGAATGGTAGAAGTAGAAGTAAAAGAACAAATGGACGACGTAATCGTGACGATTCGAGACACTGGGATTGGAATTGAACCCGAGGAACTGCCTCGAATATTTGAACGTTTTTATCGAGTAGACAAAGCGCGGAGTCGTGATTCTGGCGGGACAGGTCTAGGGTTAGCCATCGTAAAACACATCCTAGAAGTCCTTCATGGTGAAATTACAGTAGCCAGTGAACCAGGAAAAGGGACCGTATTTACAGTTTTATTAAAAAAACAAATTAACAAGTAAAATGATGAGGGAAAAGACCATTTACAATAAATTAACATTGAATTTAAATGATCTTAATATCAATAGGTTACAATTACTATTGAAAACCCCCTTCATCCAAGGAAAGAAATGGCGCGGACGTACCTAGTCCGTGCTATTTCTTTTTTTACCCCTAACACTTGTTAATAATAGACTTATTATGAATTTTTTGAAACATTTCTTCTTTTGTTACGTAAGTAAAAGGAGAACAAAAAAGGGGTGGGGAAATGATTAGCTTAAAAAGAATCTATATGTTAACAGGTCTAGCATTCTTAATTATCATTCTGTTAATAACAGCAATCACAACCTGGTATACAGTGGATGAATCAGATCAAGCTGTGATTCAGACATTCGGTAAGGTTGAAGAAACGGTCATTGAGCCAGGTCTGCATTTTAAATTGCCTTGGCCGATCCAAACGGTGGAGAAGCTTTCTAAAGAAACCTTTAGTCTTCAGTTTGGCTTTTCAGAAAGCAACGGAGAAGTGAAGGATTATCCAAGGGAAACGAAAATGATTACCGGGGATGAAAATATTGTCTTAGCTGATATGGTTGTTCAATGGAAGATTACGAATCCGCCAAAATATCTTTACAATGCTGATAATCCTAAGGAAATATTATATGATACAACGTCAGCGGCTTTACGGAGTATAATTGGCAGTTCAGCAATTGATGATGCCTTAACTTCGGGGAAAGCAGAAATCGAAGGGGATGTCCGAGATTTACTTTCGAATCTTATTGATAAATATGACATTGGGATTTCTATTTTAGCAGTTAAACTGCAGGATGTTGAGCTTCCAAATTCCGAGGTGCGTAAAGCATTTACAGAAGTAACAGATGCAAGAGAAACAGCGAATACAAAAGTCAACGAAGCGAAGAAATATGAAAATAAGCGATTGAATGAAGCAAAAGGTGAAGAAAAAGCCATTTTATCAAAAGCCAATGGTGAGAAAATAGCCCGTACTGAGAGAGCACGCGGTGATGTGGCCGTCTTTGACAAATTATATAATGAATATAAGAAAAATCCTGAAGTAACAAAAGAGCGGTTGATTATAGAAACACTAGAACAGGTGCTGCCAAATGCAGAAATGTATATTATGAATGACGATGGAAATACACTTAAATATTTCCCAATCCGTCCATTGGAAAAAGAAAAAGAAACAGAAACAGGAAACGAAACAGAAAAAGTGACGCCTAAAGAGGAAGGAGAGACTAAGGATGGCAAATAAAGTTGTAAATATTAACGAACTTAAAAATAACTTTTCTTGGAGAAAGTATATTAAAGTCGGGATTTTCTTTATTGTTCTCCTTGTTCTTTTACTGTTCCTGTTCACGAATGTTTATATTGTAAAAGAGGGAGAATTTAAAGTTGTCCGTCAGTTCGGTGAAATCGTTCGAATCGATAAATCACCAGGCCTGAAGGTTAAGGTTCCATTCATCCAAAGTATAACAACGCTGCCGAAGTACCAAATGGGGTATGATGTATCGGAAGCGGAAATCAACACCAAAGATAAAAAACGAATGATTATTGATAACTATGCAATTTGGCGGATAGATGATCCGATTAAGATGATTACCAATGCAAGATCGTTAGAAAGTGCAGAAACGAGAATGGAAGAATTTATTTATTCAGTTGTCCGGACTGAGCTTGGCCAGTTGGACTATGATCAAATCATCAATGAAAAATCTTCAAGAGGCAGTATTAATGATCGGATCACTCAAAAAGTAAATGAATTATTGACCAAAGATAATTACGGAATTTCTGTAACTGATGTACGAATAAAACGGACTGATCTTCCAGCTGAAAACGAGGAATCTGTTTATAAGCGGATGATTTCTGAGCGTGAATCAAAAGCACAGGAATACCTTTCAAAAGGTGACGCAAGTAAAAATGAAATTACGGCTGAGACGGATCGGAAAGTAAAAGAACTTCTCGCTAAAGCTAAGGCAAAAGCAGAAATCATTCGAGCGGAAGGTGAAGGAGAAGCAGCACAAATCTATAATGCTTCTTTCTCAAAAGATACTGAATTTTACTCTCTATATCGAACCCTTGAGTCATATACAAAAACGGTCAATGATCAAACAGTCATCGTGCTGCCTTCGGATTCACCATATGCTAAATTACTCTCAGGAAATACAAAGTAAAAAAGGACGGCTATACCTGTTTATTACTCAGGTGGATAGCCGTCTTTATTTGTATAGTCGGAGGAAAAACAAGTTACATCCATTCATGGTCAGCACAGCTGCATTCGCTTTTCTTTGCCCTTCTGGTAGAATAAAAGTAGATATAAACCGGATTTTTAAAGGGTACGCTTGAGGATGATTTCCTATTGTTTAGTGAAAAATAAGGAAACAAAAAAAGAGCGTATTAGTTTGTCAGGAGGAAGTTAATTTGGAAAAAAAACTAGTGTTGATAGATGGTAATAGTATAGCGTATCGTGCTTTTTTTGCTTTACCGCTGTTGAATAATGATAAAGGGATTCATACGAATGCGGTGTATGGATTTACCATGATGCTGAATAAAATTTTGGAGGAAGAGAAACCAAGTCATATTCTCGTTGCCTTTGATGCAGGGAAAACGACGTTTCGACACGCAACGTTTAAGGAGTATAAAGGCGGCCGTCAGAAGACGCCTCCGGAGTTATCAGAACAGTTTCCATTCATAAGGGAATTACTTGATGCTTTTGGAATCACCCGTTACGAACTTCCAAATTATGAAGCAGATGATATTATCGGGACACTGTCCTTACAGGCAGAGCAAGATAACTTTGAGATCAAGGTGATTTCTGGCGATAAGGATTTGACGCAATTAGCCTCGACTGCAACAACAGTTGGGATTACTAAAAAAGGAATTACGGATATTGAGCTGTATACACCAGAACATATTCGCGAAAAATACGGTCTTGCTCCGCAGCAGATTATAGATATGAAAGGTCTGATGGGAGATGCTTCAGATAATATCCCAGGCATTCCTGGTGTCGGCGAGAAGACGGCGCTAAAGCTATTACAGCAATTTAATACAGTGGAAGTCCTATTGCAATCACTTGATCAAGTTAGTGGGAAGAAGCTGAAAGAAAAAATTGAAGAGCACCAGGACTTGGCTGTCCTAAGTAAGCAGCTGGCGACTATTACAAGAGAAGCACCAATCGAAGTGACACTTGAAGAAACAGCATACAAAGGGATGGACATTACAAAAGTGGTTGAAATGTATAAAGACCTCGGTTTTAATTCCTTACTTGAAAAGCTGGGTGACCTGGCAGACATTTCTGAGGAGATCGTTCAGGACGAGATCCAGGTAGAAGTAGTGTCCGAAATCAGCGAGGCAATGTTTGCAGAAGAAAATGGGCTCTTTATAGAGATTCTGGAGGATAACTATCATCAAGCTGATATCATCGGAATCACTCTTTCTAATGAACATGGTCACTTTTATTTGAAGGCGGAACAGGCGGCAGAATCAGCCATTTTTAAAGAATGGGCCAGTGATGAAACGAAAAAGAAGGCTGTTTATGATGCGAAAAAGACAATTGTTGCCTTGCAGAGGCGCGGAATTGACTTAAAAGGAATCGATTTTGATATCTTTCTTGCTTCGTATATTCTCGATCCTGCTGATGCTGCTGAAGATTTGGCGGCCATTGCGAAAAAACAAAATTATTCACCACTAATGTCTGATGAAGCATTTTATGGAAAAGGGGCTAAGCGGACAATTCCTGATAAAACGGAACTAAGCGAGCACCTTGCTCGAAAAGCGAAAGCGCTGCTGGAATTAAAGCCGATTATGATTGAAACACTTGAACAAAACGAACAATACCGTCTATTAATGGATCTTGAAATTCCGTTGTCCATTATACTGGCAAAAATGGAAACTCAGGGAATTAAGGTAGATGTTGAGCGTCTTAAGCAATCTGGAAAAGAACTGGCGATGAGATTGAATGAAATAGAAGCCAAGATCTTTGAAGCAGCCGGCGAATGCTTCAATATTAACTCACCGAAGCAGCTGGGTGTCATTCTATTTGAGAAACTTCAGCTTCCCGTTTACAAAAAAACGAAAACGGGTTACTCAACTTCGGCAGATGTGCTTGAACGATTAGAAAGTCAGCATGAAATTGTGCGGGAAATTCTTCACTACCGTCAGCTGGGCAAACTGCAATCTACTTATATTGAAGGATTATTGAAGGTTGTTAATGCCGATAGTGACAAAGTTCATACCCGCTTTAATCAGGCGCTGACACAAACAGGGCGCTTAAGTTCAACCGATCCTAATCTTCAAAATATACCGATTCGACTAGAAGAAGGACGAAAGATTAGACAAGCATTTATCCCATCGGAAAAAGACTGGATTATTTTCGCAGCAGATTACTCACAAATTGAATTACGTGTGCTTGCACACATTGCGAACGATGAAGGGTTGGTTGAGGCATTCCGAGCCGATATGGATATCCATACCAAAACGGCGATGGATGTCTTCCATGTACAAAAGGAAGAAGTGACATCGAATATGCGGCGTCATGCAAAGGCCGTTAATTTCGGTATTGTTTACGGAATTAGTGATTATGGTTTATCACAGAGTCTGGGAATCAGCCGAAAGGAAGCTGCTCAATTTATTGATAATTATTTAAAAAGTTTCCCGGGTGTCCAGGAATATATGCATGAAAGTATTCACGAAGCGAAGCAAAAGGGGTATGTGTCCACGTTGTTGCAGCGCCGGCGTTATATTCCGGAGATTACGAGCCGTAATTTCAACCAAAGAAGCTTTGCTGAGCGTACCGCGATGAATACACCCATTCAGGGAAGTGCGGCTGATATTATAAAGCTTGCCATGATTAATATGAGTGAGCGAATCGAAGAAGAAAACCTAAAAACCCGGATGCTGCTTCAGGTACACGATGAATTGATTTTTGAAGCACCTCCTGAAGAATTAGAAATTTTAATGAAAATTGTCCCGGAAGAAATGGAAAGAGCTATTGAATTAAATGTACCGTTAAAAGTTGACTATGCATATGGACCAACGTGGTTTGATGCTAAATAATGAGGATCTAGATTCACTTGAAGGAGATTGCAGATGCCAGAATTACCTGAGGTAGAAACCGTTAGACGAACACTTGAACAGCTAGTCCTTGGAAAAACGATTAAAAATGTAGATATATATTGGCCAAAAATCATTAAAGCCCCCGAACCGGTGGAACAATTCAGTGATGCATTGATCGGGCAAACGATTCATGAAATAGGCCGACGCGGTAAGTTTTTGATTTTTCAGCTTGATGATTATTCTCTTGTCTCCCATTTACGAATGGAAGGGAAATACGCTGTTTATCCTGAAAGTGAACCGCGCGATAAGCATACTCATGTAGTCTTTACCTTTATAGACGGATATCAACTTCGTTACCGTGATGTACGAAAGTTTGGAACGATGCATTTATTTACAAAAGGTGAAGAGGTCTCTAGGATGCCGCTTCTTCATTTAGGGCCAGAGCCGCTCTCTGAAGAATTTACAACAGGGGATTTAGCGATAAAGTTAGCCAAAACAAATCGGAAAATTAAGTCGGTACTTCTCGATCAAACGGTAGTGGTTGGAATAGGAAATATCTATGTAGATGAATCTTTATTCCGTGCTGGCATACATCCAGAACGAATGGCTTCATCCCTTACATTGGATGAGATTACGAGAATACATGGAGAAGTAAAGTTAACATTGGCTGAGGCTGTAGAAAAAGGCGGCAGCACCATTCGTTCTTATGTGAATTCACAAGGACAAATAGGGATGTTTCAACTAGAATTATTTGTTTATGGACGCAAGGGTGAGCCATGTAAGCGTTGTGGAACGCCACTGGAAAAATTAGTAGTCGGAGGCAGGGGAACGCATATTTGTCCCGTCTGTCAGCCGTTACCAAAAACCTAAGAAGAAACGATATTCACACATCGGATAG
>NZ_JAZVJO010000341.1:0-14479 GCF_059453735.1 Peribacillus sp.
TTCATCCCTGACGCCGCGTTTCTCTCTATTATCTTTGATCGTTTTGTTTAAGTTCTTCGACTTGAGCTGCACGCCAGCCTGAACCATCAACCCATTCAAGCTGTACTCGATAGGTTTTATCATCATTTTTGGCTGAAACAGTACCGGTAGCCTTATTCGGAGCCCCGCCGTTTCCAAGTCGCCAAATCGTCATATCGCTTTCAGCAATTCCTGTACTGCTCGAAAGTGCTGTCGTCATTTCCTTCCAATCAGCAGAACCCTTATCAAAGCTTGTTACATGTTCACCGGATTGCTCAGTACCAACCGGCTCCCAATCATCACTCTTATAAGCCTTCTCAACATTTTCGTCATCATTTACTTCAATCTCTGTTACTTTAGCTTCAGTGTCTTCCTCAGTTTTGCTTTCGTCTGCTGCTTCTTCTTCAGCAGCTTTTTCCGCTTCCTCTTCTGCTGCCTTCTTCTCTTCATCAGCAGCTTTTTCAGCTTCTGCTTTTTCTTTATTTTCATCTGTAGCCGCTGTATCGGATTCTTTCGTTGTCTTTTCTGTAGTAGAAGCCGTATCACTATCGGAATTATTGCTTAAGAAAATTGACAAACCAACAATCACGATCAGGACAACAACAAGCGTAATCGCTATATTATAGAATTTATTAATCTTACGCTTTTTTTCTCGCGCATCCAGCCGGGAATCCGGCTGCATGCCGCTATACTTCTTGCTCATTAAATGAAATCCCCCTGACATTGATTGGTTGAATTCTCATTTTAACATGTTCAAGGGTTCGTTAGAAGTATTAGCTATTGTGTCATATTTCCAGCTGGATGATTTTTGTTATAAATGGCTTGGACAAGATCAGCAAACAACGGCACCACGTTCTCTGAATGTTCGTTTGTATCAAGACTAACTGTCACCAACGCATAGCGAGGATTTTTGTATGGAAAGTAACCCGCAAACCATTTATTTAATTTTTTGGTTTCTAAATTTGTCTGGGCTGTGCCAGTCTTTCCAGCCACTTCATAGGGCAAAGAAGCCAAACTATGTCCAGTACCCTGTTCACTGCTGACAACAGTCCGCAGTAATTCCTGCATTTTCATCGCTGTATAGGGCGCCAAGCTTTCTCCACCGATAGTTTTATCCGGAAATTGGAATACACTCGCACCATTACTAAATTCTACTTTACTAACTGCTTTCACCATTCTTTTTTCCCCGCCGCGGGCAATCGTCGCCATCATATTAGCAATCGCCAAGGGACTTACCTGGACATCTTGCTGACCAATCGCTGATTTCGCCACCATTTTCATATCTTTCTTTTGCTGATCAGCATTCTTCTGATTCCAAATCTGTCCTTTTTCTTCATTAAATAATTGTGTCACTGGTGAATGATAGACCTCGCCGTTCCAGCCTGACAACCCTACTAACCCTAACTTTTCTGCATATTGTTCCAAATAATCAGGATGGGTTTTTGCCATTTCTTGTCCAACTTCAGCTATTGTCCTATTACAACTTTGAGCAAAACTATCTTTAAAATTAAGCTGACCAAGCTTACGCTGTGCCGGTCTATTATCATCAATCCCCTGATTACAATCAAAGGTCCGTTGTTGTGCTTCAAGGCCGTAATCAATAGCTGCAGCAGCCGTTACGGTTTTAAAAACAGATCCTGGCGTTTGCTGGCGGAGCATGTAATTAATCGAGCCTTCACCCGATGGTTCTAATTTTGAAAACGCTGGCCGGGAAACCATTGCTAAGATCTCACTCGTTTCAATATTGAGCAAAACGATCCCGCCTTTTTTTATACCATGAGCATCCACGATTCTTTCCGCTTCTTCTTGAATGGATTTATCGATGGTGCTCATTACCTTAACAGGATACAAAGGATTGGCAGGTTCGACATATTTAACGTCAACACCAAAGAGAGGGCCTCTTTTAGCGTCGACATGAAAGACAAGCTGTGATTCACCATCTGAAAGGAGAAATTCATCAAACGTGTTTTGCAAACCGTTATAGCCCACCCGCGTATCATTCGATATTTCCCGTTCCGGATAACGCTTCTCCTTAAGCGAAGAGTATTTAATCGTTGAACCAATCAACTGTGCTGCTGGAGTATTCTTAGTGTAAAATTTCTCGCGGACCGCAAAAACACCGGGAATTTTCAACGCATTAACTGACTTTGTCTGCTCTGCTGTCAGCGTGAGCGGCAATTCATCATTCCCCTTAAGCGGAAACGGCTCTTTAGCCAATTCGATGTCACTTAACAGCTTCTGTTCAGATACCCCAACAATCGCGGCTATTTTATCTGACGGCCAGCTCATACTTTTTAAAAAAGGAAACAAAACCAGCGTCGGCACTTCCTCATGAGCCAGCGCCGCCCCGTTCCGGTCATAAAATTTCCCCCGGCCATCATCTAGAGTCAATACCTGTGAGCGCTGCTTTACACTAGCTTCAATTAAATTAATCTCATGACTCGAAAATGACTCTGTATCAATCAGTTGAATCTGCACCAACCTACCCACAAGTACACCTAGGATCACCATTATCCCTATACCAAGCCAAGAAATTCGTTTTTTCCTCATACCAACACCTCACTACCATTGTTGACGAGAGTCCAAAATTTATAACGAATGTAGAAAAATTACCTATTAATGGACAAACCATTTGAACAAATAACTATAAGTAAATAAAAAAACGCTATCGCAGGGACGGCGTTTCAAATTGTAGACAATGAAATCTTAAAAATTCCAGGCGCTTTCGCTTTCCACGGGGCGGCGGTGTTCCCGCAGGACTATTTGCTCCGTAAAATGGAATAGAGGTTCGGAATGAACTCATTCCGAACCTCTTGAAACTGTTTATTTATTACTTAATAGATACGATTTTTACGGTCATGTCGCCGCCTGGTGTGTTGACTGAAACAGTGTCGCCCACTTTTTTGCCGATCAGGCTTTTAGCGATTGGTGAATCATTTGAGATTTTTCCTTCGAATGGATCTGCTTCGGCACTGCCGACAATGTTATACGTTTCTTCGTCGCCATCCGGCAGTTCAACAAATGTTACGGATTTCCCAAGTGTAACACTGTCTGTTGTTGTATCTTCTTCAATAATTTTCGCATTGCGAATCATATTTTCAAGTGTTGTGATGCGTCCTTCAACAAAGGCTTGTTCCTCTTTTGCTGAATCGTACTCAGAGTTCTCTGATAGATCCCCGAAACTACGAGCAATTTTAATACGTTCTACGACTTCTTTACGTTTAACCGTTTTTAATACTTCTAATTCTTTTTCTAATTTTTCTTTACCTTCTTTAGTCATTGGGAATACTTTTTCGATTGCCAAAACCCTTCACTCCTTCAAGTTCTTTATCATAACGAATATCATAAAGTTTTATGTAATGCAGCGTGCTTATTGCCCTGCCCCGTACAAACAGATGAATATACATAAGCGCGCGTTCTTATGAAAAGAACGCGCTTATTACTTATTTGCACAAAAAGTATATAAAAAATGACGTGTGTTATATGAAGCTGTTGTTTGTATTGGTTAAACAAAAATCACAAGGCAAGGAAAATACTGCATATTCTTTATCTATGCCATGTTATTACAAAAATGACTTTTGTTCAAGGATTGTTTGTATTTTAGTTACCATTAAATCAACGGCTACATGATTTTGGCCGCCTTCAGGAATGATAATGTTTGCATAGCGTTTCGTTGGCTCTATAAATTGATTATGCATAGGGCGAACCACATTAATGTATTGATCAATCACTGAGTCCATCGAACGTCCGCGATCTTTAATATCGCGTGTCATTCTACGGATAATCCGCAAATCAGCATCGGTATCGACAAACAGCTTAATATCCATCAGGTCACGAAGACGTTCATCTTCAAGCACCAGAATTCCCTCAAGAATGATAACATCCTTCGGTTCTACCCTGATTACTTCATTTGAACGAGTATGCTCTGCGTAATCATATACAGGCTTATCAATTGGCTCATAGCTTAACAGCTTATTCAAATGATCAATTAACAAGTCTGTATCAAAAGCAAGTGGATGATCATAATTCGTTTTTAAACGTTCCTCAAAAGGTAATGTGCTTTGATCTTTATAATAAAAGTCCTGCTCAATCATTAAAATTGAGTGACCTTTAAAGTGTTCATATACTGCTCTAGATACACTGGTTTTCCCAGAACCAGAACCTCCAGCAACACCGATTACAACGGGTCTTTCAGCCATAGTAGTTCTCCTCTCAAATCGTTGTTTTGATTCATACAGGTCATTCGCCTGTCTTATCATCATAACGGAGAACCAGTCCCGATAAATCGAAGTCTCATCGCTATGGTTCCCAAACATTTTACGCTTATACGCTGGCTCCTCGTTCGAGAAGGCGAAATCAATGCCTATATTAAAGGCTTTTTATATTTGCTAATCGCTACACCGTCTCCAATGGGCAAAATAACAGTATCAAAATCTGGATGGTTGTGCAGCCATACATTATAATTATGAATCTTTCTGACCAATGCACGTCTTCTCTTAGGCTCAATTTCTGCCAAAGGTTCAGCCACAAGTCCTTTATATAAAACATTGTCGGTAATGATTATACCATCATGTCGTAAAAACGGTACAAATAGTTCAAAAAACCGTTTATATTGTCCTTTTGCCGCATCTACAAAAAGGATGTCATAGGGTCCATGAGCTCCTGCTGCTTCACCCGCTTCTAGTGCATCGCCCTCAATCAGCGTAATTTGCTCCTGTTTGCCGGACTTTTCAATATTTGCTTTTGCTTCAGCAATCCGTTTTACATGTCGTTCAATCGTGACAACTTTCACAGAGGGTACTGCATCGATCATCCTTAGTGCAGAGTAGCCAATTGCTGTACCAACTTCTAAAATACTTTGCGGCTGTTTCAGTCTAATAATTTGTAATAAGACTTCTATACTTTCAGGCTCCATAATTGGAATATGATTTTCTTCGGCATATTTCTCAATTTCTGCAAATAAACCGGTGCGTTCCGTCAGTAATGAACGGAGATAGCTTTCTATCTTCTGATTCACGTTTGTATCCTCCCATGCTGGCTTCGATTCACTCGGCTCATTATCATACAAAAAACCCGGCATCTGCCGAGTTAGTAAAAAAGTTCCTGCATGTCACGACAGCTTTCGCACTGAAATTTCACTTCGACTATTTTACCATAAAAAGAAGGAGAATGATATCTCTCATCCTCCACTAATTGTTTCCTATTTATCATTCGTAATGTATTGGGCCTTTTTCTTATTATGTTCATCAAGCGATACGGAGAAAAGCACCTTACCTGATGACGTTGCAAGGAAGTAATAATATTTAGTTTTGTCCGGATGCAATGCAGCTTCAATCGATGTGTCACCAGCATTAGCAATGGGTCCTGGCGTTAAGCCTTTGTTCTTATAGGTATTATAAGGGGATTCGACTTCTAGATCCTTATAATAGACCTTCTTCTGATGCTTGCCCTTCGCATAAAGGACCGTTGGATCGGTTTGCAGCGGCATATTGGCCTTTAATCGATTATGAAACACCGATGAGATTTTGTTTCGGTCAACATTGACTGTGGCTTCCTCTTCAATTAAAGAAGCAAACGTCAACAGAATATGCGGTGAGTATTTCTTTTCCTTCATCTCAGCTTCGTAACCAGCCAGTACTTTTTCTGTTTGCGAAAGCATATCGCTTACGATTGTTTCCAGCGGTGTAGTCGTTTCATAAAAGGAATACGTGGCTGGGAAAAGATAACCCTCTAGCGGATGAATTATTTTTTCATTAAAAATATCATTCGTTAAAAGTTTAGGATGCTTTTTTTGTAAACTTTTGACGAACTTTTCGTCATCCAGCTTTTCTAGAACATCTTCTGACTTCTGATTCGTTTTATCAGCAATAATGGTTGCGATTTGACTCAGCTGCTTCCCTTCAGGAATCGTGATCTTCAAGGCCGCCTCTTTCATTACTTTCCCAGATTTAATCGAACTCAGTACTTCATCCAGCTCCATTGAAGGGGAAAGTTTATATGTACCTGCTTGGAATCCTGCCTCGTTTTTTAATTTAATATAATATTTGAATATCCGGCCATTTTTAATAATGCCTTCATCTTCTAAAATCGTGCTGATACTGCTCACACCAGAACCGATTGGGATCTCAATTTCCTTGGTTTTTTTGTTATCTGGATCCAATGGCTCTAAAGCACTCTTAACGTATAGATACCCGCCGATACCAAGAATCCCGGCTACCAGGATAAACGCCATCACTACAATTAAAATAATTTTACGAACAATTTTCGCCTCTCCTTGACGTTCAATCATACTTTTTCGTATCAAGGCCTTCTTTGACATCTTGTCTTGATCTCTATCTTTCATCCTCAAACCCCCTGTAAAAAAACACGTTCATACGTTTATCATGCGCATTTTTTGTCATGCACTCTCTATTAATGACAAAAGTGCACAGGTTTTGTCAATAGAAGCTATTCAAACGCAGAAAAAAAACCTCTATACTGAACTCAGCATAGAGGCTTTCTGCGAAATAATTTAAGCAGATTGATTATCTTTTTCGTTTTTTCCATAGGTAGTATCTTCAGCAGGTCGTGCACGCTTCATAAAGAATGAAAGAATCAATGCTAACGCTGCAATAAAGGTGGCTACAAGGAACGCATCATTAATTCCCTCAAGCATCGCCATGCTCTGCAATTGCGCAAGTGCTTCCGCACTCGGTTGACCAGTTGCTTTACTCATAGCAGCTTTCGCAAGCTCTTCACCATGTGTAGCTGCACGGTTAGACATAACCGTTACGAGCAATGCCGTACCGATCGCACCGGAAATCTGGTTAAGCGTATTGTTCATCGCGGTACCGTGAGGATTCATCCGTGCCGGTAGAGAGTTTAAACCGTTTGTCATTACAGGCATCATTGCCATCGCCAACCCAAAGGACCGGATCGTAAACATGGTAACCAACGTGCCGTATGATAACTCCATTGTCAACTGACTAAAGAAGTACGTCGATGCCACTGTGATAGATAAGCCCGTTACCACAAGCACTCGTCCGCCAAATTTATCAAACAATTTACCAGTAATCGGAGACATAATTGCCATTAAAATGGCACCAGGAAGCATAAGCAGTCCTGAATCGAATGGTGAAATACCCCGAATCGTTTGGATATACATCGGCAGTAAAATCATTCCTGAAAATAATGCCATATTTAAGACAACCGAGATACTCGCTGACAAAGCAAACATTGGGTGACGGAAAATCCGGAATTCAAGCATCGGTGAATCCATTCTCAACTGACGTGTAATGAACAGGATTAATGAAATGACACCAACGGTTAATGTTCCGTAAACCAAAGGGCTATCCCAACCTTTTGAACCGGCTGAGCTAAATCCATACAACAAGCCGCCAAATCCAAGACTTGATAAAATAACAGAAAGAACATCAATTTTAATATTTACTTTTTCTTTTTTATCCTTCAGCTTAACGAAGCCGAAAGCAAGAATAATAACCGCAAGTGGAGTAATGAAGTGGAACAACATTCTCCAATCATAATGTTCAACAATCCAGCCTGAAAGCGTTGGTCCGATCGCTGGAGCAAACATCATAACTAAACCAAACAGTCCCATTGCCGATCCCCGTTTTTCAACCGGGAAAGCTGTTAAGAGCACATTCATTAGTAACGGCATCATAATAGCAGATCCAGCCGCCTGAATCATTCGACCTCCAAGCAACAGTGGGAAAGTAGTTGCTGCACCGGCAGTAATCGTACCAATTGTAAACAGCAGCATCGCTGTTAAGAACAAATTCCGCACAGAATACTTACGAATTAAGAATGCTGTTGTCGGAATCATAATCCCGTTAACGAGCATATAACCAGTGGCCAGCCACTGTACAGTCGATGTTTCAACACCCAGGTCCTTTTGAATAGAAGGAAGGGCAATATTCAACAATGTTGAATTTAGAATCGATATAAAAGCACCGACCATAAGAATAGCGAGAATGCCATAAGGGGCCTTTTTCTCATTTAGTTGAGCAGTACTCATATTTTTTTCCTCCATTTGAACTTGTGGTTCATTTTATTGTACAATGGGTATACCCCGTTATCATAAAATATATATTATACCTCTAGTTCAACTTTTGCAATAAAAAAATCTGCACTGGATTTGTACTACCTTCAGAAAAATTGTAAGATAAAGATTCCACCAGCAGTATAATGAAAGTCTAGGTGATCATTATGAATAATCGGAAGCAAAAAGTAATTGAAACCGCCCATCAGTTATTTATCGAAAAAGGATATTTAGCAACTTCCGTTCAAGATATTTTAGATGGAAGCGGTATATCAAAAGGTACATTTTATAATTATTTCCCTTCAAAGAGCGAATTATTTATTGCCATCTTCCGTTCTTTTTATAAACAGATTAATGAAGAACGAGAAGCCCTGCTGATTGGGAAAGAATTAAATGATATTGAAGTTTTCATTAAACAATTAGAAATACAAATGATTTTCAACAGACAAAGTAAGTTACTCATTTTAATAGAAGAAATACTGGTATCCAATGATGAAGAGTTAAAGAAATTTATTAAACGGGTTCAATTATTAGGTCTTCGATGGACATATGTGCGTTTCATTGATATTTTTGGTGAAAGTAAAAAACCATATTTACTTGACTTAGCTGTGATTTTTCAAGGCATGATCATAAAGTTGAATCAATATAATCAACTTGCTAATGCAGCTCATTCATCAGAAGAAAAAATCATTCGATATTGTATCGACCGGAATATTCAAATATTAAATGAAATTTCAACAAGCGGCGTCCAAATTCTAGATCCCGAGCTAATTGATACTTGGCTTCCTAATTTCAGAAACCATCAACACCAATGTCATAGCGACTTGATTCATTCAATCTTAGCATTGAAAAAGGCAACGAATAAATTACTGAGTGGAAATGATCGTGAACGGGCAATTGAATTAATCGATTTCATTCAAGAAGAATTACTACATTCAAACAAACCACGCCGATTCTTATTAGACAGCACGCTACAAACACTAACATCACTATACACGCCGAAGGAAAAGGCAGCCATTGACCATTTCAAAACTAACATCAATACCTGCCTTGGACAATTAGATACTGACATCTAAAACAAACTCCACTGTGAAGTTTGTTTTTTTTGCTCTTGATTCTGAGAAAAAGTAAAACCCCCTATCCATTTGGACAGGGGGTTTTGACTATCTTAGTTTTCTTCTTCGTCGCCTTCAGCGTCAAGGAACGTGTTAAGCATTTCTTCAATCATGTCCCACTCTTCTTCAGTTTCGATTGGAGAAAGCTCACCGTCTTTGTTATCTTCGCTTGGAACGAAAGATGATGCGTGGATTTCCATTTCTTCTTCTTCGTCTTCTAATGACATTGGGTAGTAAAGGACGTAAGATTTGTTAAATTTATCTGAATCAAACGTGAACAAAACCTCACAAAGTTGTTCGTTCCCATTCTCGTCTACTATTGTAATATTGTTATCATTATGTTCCATTAATCATTCACCTCATAGTTTTGATTGTCTATCTAAAAAGCCTTGCAGGATTAAGGTTGCTGCCAATTTATCAATGACACCTTTCCGTTTTTCCCTGCGGACATCCGCATCAATTAACACGCGTTGGGCAGCCATTGTCGTAAGCCGTTCATCCCAAAGGAAAACGGGTATCTTGAATTTATTTTCAAGATGCTCTTTAAACGACTCGCTTGCTTCAGCCCGGGGACCGATTGTTCCATTCATGTTTTTCGGATAACCTAGGACAATTTTAGTGACTTCATGTTCGTCGATAATTTGGCGAAGCCGTTTCATGCCAAAATTCTTTTGCGCTTCGTCGATCTTGATTGTTTCAAGACCTTGTGCAGTCCACCCCATCGCATCGCTGATCGCAACGCCGATAGTTTTAGTTCCTAAATCTAAACCCATTGTACGCATTAGTTTTCCTCACGATGGCTCTTTAAATACGATTTAACCAATTCTTCGATAATTTCATCCCGCTCAAGCTTGCGAATAAGATTCCGGGCATCCATGTGACGTGGTATATACGCCGGATCTCCGGAAAGCAAATATCCGACAATTTGATTAATCGGATTATAGCCTTTTTCTTGAAGAGCAGCATACACTTGAAACAAAACTTCTTTTACGTCTTGTTCAAACGGTTCTTCCGGGAAATTAAACTTCATCGTTTTATCAAAGGAACTCATGTAATGCACCCTCTCTTCAGTTATAAACGTGTTCCGACTGCTATAACCATTGTACAATACTTTTTGTCCATTATGAAATGGATTTTACCCATTCTTCAACAAAATTAAGCGCAGCATCCAATTTTTCTGGATCTTTTCCGCCAGCTTGCGCCATATCCGGACGTCCGCCGCCGCCGCCGCCGCAGCGTGTAGCCACTTCTTTGATGACTTTTCCAGCATGGAAACCTTGTGCAATATAATCTTTTGTAACAGCCGCAATTAAGTTTACTTTATCGCCTTGTGCAGAACCAAGAACAATAATGGCTGATCCAAGTTTTTCTTTTAAATCATCCGCCATTGCACGAAGATTGTTCATATCTACTCCTTGAACCTTCGCAGAAAGAACGGTAACTCCGTTAATTTGCATCGCTTTAGAAACAAGACTTGATGCTTCAATATTTCCTAGCTTAGCAGAAAGGCTCGTGTTTTCACGCTGCAGCTCTTTCACTTCTGACAGAACAGCATCGATTCGTGAAGGAAGATCTTTTGGATTAGCTTTCAGTTTATTTGCTGCTTCTTTTAAGGTTGATATTTGATCAGCCATTAATTTGTATGCAGCAGCACCCGTTACAGCTTCAATTCTGCGTGTGCCAGCACCAATTCCGCTTTCAGAAACAATTTTAAACAGCCCAATGACTGCGGTATTTGGAACGTGACAACCGCCGCAAAGCTCTAGACTATAATCGCCGATTTGAACAACACGAACAACCTTGCCGTATTTTTCTCCAAATAACGCCATAGCTCCCATTGCTTTTGCTTCTTCAATATCTTTTGTATCAATATTTACATTCAAACTTTGCCAAATTTTTTCATTAACAATATTTTCGATTTGCTCAATCTCTTCTGGTTGAATTTGTCCAAAATGAGAAAAGTCAAAACGAAGACGCTCTGCTTGAACAAGTGAACCCGCTTGGTTAACATGCGTTCCAAGAACATCCTTCAATGCTTGATGCATTAAATGAGTCGCTGTATGGTTCTTAATGATAGGAAGACGGTTAGCTTGATCAACAACCGAAACCACTTTAGCTCCTTGAACCAATGTACCAGCAGTTACCGTTACACGATGAAGATTTTGTCCATTAGGTGCCTTTTGAACATCTAATACAGACAATTTAACATCTTCACTGACAATAACGCCCTTATCTGCCATTTGTCCGCCGCTTTCTGCATAAAATGGTGTTTCACTTAAGATGACATGCACTTCTTCGCCTTCATTCGCTTCCATTACTAACTCACCGTTTTGAACGATTGCTGATATGACAGCTTCTGCTTCAAGCTGATCGTAGCCGACAAACTTACTTTCGACTTTGATGTCGCCTAACACACCGCCTTGAATTTGCATAGAGTCCACATCTTGTCGAGCAGAACGAGCACGTGCACGCTGTGCTTCCATTTCTGACTCAAACCCAGCATGATCAACAGCCATGTTTTCTTCTTCAGCGTACTCTTCTGTCAACTCGATTGGGAAACCGTACGTATCATAAAGACGGAATACGTCTGAACCTTGAATCGTTGTTGAACCTTTTGCTTTTTCTTTTTTAATCACATCGGATAAAATTCCAAGGCCGTCATGAAGAGTTTCATGGAAACGTTCTTCTTCATTTTTAATAACCTTCGCAATGAACGCTGCTTTATCTTTAACTTCTGGATAGAAGGCATGCATGACTTCACCGACAACCGGCACTAATTCAAACATGAACGGACGATTAATATTGATTTGCTTAGCATAACGAACAGCACGACGCAGTAAACGACGTAACACATAGCCGCGGCCCTCATTTGATGGAAGCGCTCCGTCACCGACAGCAAACGCAACAGTCCGGATATGGTCAGCGATTACTTTAAATGCTACATCTGATGCAGCTCCAGTGCCATATTTCACACCAGAAATTTCTTCTGTTGCAGCAATAATCGGCATAAATAGATCCGTATCATAATTGGTGGCAACATCTTGAACAACTGAAGCCATCCGTTCAAGTCCCATTCCTGTATCAATGTTTTTCTTAGGAAGCGGTGTATATGAACCATCTGGATTATGATTAAATTGTGAGAATACCAAGTTCCAAACTTCTAAATGACGCTCGTTTTCGCCGCCAGGATAAAGTTCTGGATCATTGGGATCGTCTCCATATGCCGGTCCGCGGTCATAGAAGATTTCTGTATTCGGACCACTTGGACCTTCACCGATATCCCAGAAGTTTTCTTCTAACCGGATAATCCGCTCAGCAGGCAAGCCGATTTTTTTATTCCATAGTTCAAATGCTTCTTCATCTTCAGGATGAATGGTTACAGCCAGTTTCTCTTTATCGAAACCAATCCATTTTTCGTCAGTCAAGAACTCCCATGCCCATGTAATCGCTTCTTCTTTAAAGTATTCACCAATCGAGAAGTTACCGAGCATTTCAAAAAACGTATGGTGACGAGCTGTTTTCCCCACATTTTCAATATCATTTGTACGGATTGCTTTTTGTGCATTCGTAATCCGTGGATTTTCTGGAATCACTCGACCATCAAAATACTTCTTCAAAGTAGCAACACCTGAATTAATCCATAATAAAGATGGATCTTCATGCGGCACTAGTGGAGCACTCGGCTCAACTGCATGTCCCTTTTCCTTAAAAAAGTCTAGATACATTTGGCGGATTTGCGCGCCTGTTAAATATTTCATCATTATTTCCTCCTTAAATTTGGGCACAAAAAAAACTCCCATCCCCTGACAGGGACGAGAGTTAGCTCGCGGTACCACCCTGATTATGGGCCAAATTCACGCACCCATCACCTTCATCAATGCCTTAACGCGGCGAAACGGCAGGAATTAGCTGCACTCCGGACTAGCTTTCTGTCGACTACATCGAAATTTCCTTTCAGCCAAGGGAAATTCTCTCTAAACATATGGACGTCAACATACTTTTTCCATCACTGTGTTTACGAATTATAAAAGTTCTTATGTATTGGATTATATTCATCCAAAATTTATTTGTCAATCATCGAACTGACTTGATTGCGTTTTTCCGAAATGAATCTTCGCATGCAGCACAAAAGCCTTAAGAATGGCGAGGACAGGAACCGCAATAATCAGACCTGCTACGCCTGCAATTTCACCTCCAACCAAGAGGCCGAACATAATTAAAACCGGATGCATATGCAAACTTTTTCCCACAATCAGCGGCGAAAGAATATTTCCTTCAAGAAACTGTAAAACCAACACGATCACACCCACTATTATAACCATTTTCACAGAAATAGAAGCAGCAATAATAACAGCTGGAATGGCACCGATAATGGGGCCGAAATACGGAATAACGTTGGTAATGCCAATAATCGTACCCAGCAGCAACGGATACTCCATCCCAACCACCCAAAAAAGGAAAGCTGAAACCAACCCCATCGCTGCACAAACAAGAATCTGTCCGCGAATATAACCGCCTAGTGACGTATCTACATCACGAAGAAAAGAGATCCCTTGCTTTCTGAATTTTTTTGGAGTAATGTACCAAGTCATTTTTTTGATAGCTTGAAAATCTTTAATAAAGTAAAAAGCAAGAAATGGGATAAGTACAATTAGCAGAAAAAAATCGAAGGCCCGGAGAAAATAGCTCATAATTGTACCTGCCAGTGCCTCAAGTTTACTTTCGATCAAAGCTATCATCTCGTCGATCCGCTCATGGACACCAAACGGCCAATGTGTGGTCTTGGCTTCAATCATCTTCATCCAGCCGCGATATTGTTCCGCAACAACCGGCGCACTTTCCGCCAGCTCCCCCACCTGCTTCATAATGACTGGAATGCCGCGGTACACCGCAAATCCAATTCCCCCAAAAAACAAAACATAAATCACCACAATCGACAGACCACGGCTCATCCCCTTCACATGAAGAAACTCAACAACAGGATGAAGCAAATAACTAATAAACGCAGCAGCAGCAAACGGAATCAGCACCTTCACCCCCACACCCAGCACAGGACTCCAAAACGGCTTAAGCTTCATCAACACATAAAGAACAATAAATAATAACAACAAAAACCCCAACCGATAAAACCACTTAAGCCGAATACTCATCCCGCATCCCTCCCAAACCTAGTTTCCGTGGAAAGTGGAGAAATTATGCAGGAAGGCGGGGTATATTTGGGGCAAACCACTCTTCGATTTTTTGTTGTAAATACCTTTTATTACTTCTGCGGACTGTTTTTTGTTCCTCCCGCTTCCACTTCAACAGC
>NZ_JAZVJO010000342.1:0-2439 GCF_059453735.1 Peribacillus sp.
TACAATAGGTGGTATTAATTACCCAACTATGTTATGATGAATATAATGTAAAAAAATGGGTTCCTTAGACTTTTTTTAGTCCCTTCCCTTTGTATATGAAAGGAGACTAACTATGACACTAACACAAATAAAACACATGCTGGAAACGTTGATGTATTATCGTGATTGCCAAATCACACATACCTTTTCGCATAATCAAGAGCAGTTTGTTTCTGTTTGTTATTTTAAAGAAACGAACGCTTACCAAATCAATCAAATTTCTCACAAAATCAGCGAGACTTTATATGATATAGATTCTGCCGCTCTTGTGCTTAACAAGCATCTGAATCCAGAATTCTCTTAAACCTAATACGGACGCTGCCTACTTACGAGTAAGCAGCGTCCGTATTTTTTTGTCAAAATGATTATAGATTTTGTCTGATTGGAATGGATTGGCGGGTGCTGTTTAGATAATCATAAGCTAGCAGCATAAATTCAATTGCCTGACGGCGTTCTGCCTGCATGAAATTAGCTCCAAGAAGTTTTTCCAGTTTTTCAAGCCTGTGGTAAAGGGTTTGTCTGACAATAAATAACTTTTTGGAAGTCTCTTGTTTTGAACCATTGCAGGCTAGATATTCTTTGAGGGTAACCATCAGCTCACCATTATTCTGAAGATCATAATCGATGACAGGTTCAAGATATTCATAGACGGTTTCTTGAAGATTACTATGTTTATTAATCAATGATAAAATGCGGTACATATGGAGATCTTGATAAAAATAGCTGCTGTTTTCTTCCGTCAGCGTTTCTTGCAGCATGATGGTCTCTTTGGCTGTTTTATAACTTTTAAACATGTCCCCAAGTTTAAAAACATATTGACCGACACCTACTGAGAGGCCAGCCAAACGTTTTTTCCCTGTCCCATCTACTTTGTTTATCCGTTGTAAGCCCTCAGATACTCGTTCCTTCCAGTTTTCTGGTGAACGTCTGTCACCCAGTATAAATAGTAAATGCTGATGCAACTCCATTGAAAATAACTGAAAACCTGCTTGTTCAAACACAGTACGAAACAAGAGCATTAAATACGTATTATCATTAATGGCTGCTGTTCGATGACCTTGTTGACGAAATTTGCAGATAAAAACGACTCCCCCTGTCAGCTTTAATTTTGGGTTTAAATCGGAAAGTTGGGCTTGAATAGCCTCTTCACTGTACTCTCCATCAAGCCAATTACGAAGCCACTTACTTTCTTCAGCGATTTTCTTTTCCTCCACATATAACTCACGAAGGAAATGCTGTGCAAGGGCAGTTGCCGTCCTATCAAGAATAACAGCATCGAATTCAGTCAATTCCCGTTCTGGGGAATATATGTATAATACAGCATAATTTTGTCCAAGAATCTGAATAGGCTGTGTCAAAAACTGTTCGTTTGAATGATCCTCCCTCGTACGTACTTTTTTAAGAAGCTCTTCTTTGTCTGCCTTCCTCCCTGCAGGAACAAAGGTAATTTCATGTTCACGAACGACGGAAAAGACCTGAACGTTAAGATAGTTGTGAAGAATGTGTAAAATCTGCTCATAATTATTAATTTCAAGCAGCTTTTTATTTAATTTTTGAGAATAACTTTCTAAATTGGAAATTAACTTGTATTGTTGGTTGATAATAATCGAGTGGATATCTTGTGTTATTTGGACAAAGGGGACTTCCTTTTGAAAGATGATGATAGGAAAGTTGTTTTTATCTGCAAGATGACGAACGGTTTCAGGGATCCTTTTAATATACGTTCCTAGCTCGATACATAAGCCTGACGCATGACACTTTATTAATTCTTCAACAAACGATAGAAAAAGATTTTCATCATTCCTCAAGCCAATCCCTGTTGATAATATAAGTTCACCACCATTTAAAAGATTCTTAATTTCCGGATTTTCGACAATATGAACCCATTTAACAGAGTGGTGTATTCCGTCCTTACCTGCAACTAGTAATGTACCTTCAAAGTGTTTTCGCTGGAGAACTTCACTAATTGATAGATAGGAATTCATGAATCAACCTCCTTTTCCTTATTCTATGACCTTACCCCTATTATAACCTAGGTTTCGTCAGGTAAAAATAGTTTATTGAATATTTAGTAAATTCACACCAAAAAATAGAGCAAGTATGGCCGATCTCCATACTTGCTCCTTACAATCAGGCTAATAAATACCTTGAAAAATATTTTCTTGCATCTGCTGTGGTAATATGAAGTTGTTGTTTTTCGGTTATATCAGGGTGTATAAAATCGACTACAGCACCACTTAGATTTTCAGTAACATGGGTAATGACAAAGCCCTTTGCTATTAATTCATCAATTTGTGTTTTTTCGGAAAGAAAATACTGGTAATCAGACATCTAACTCCCCCTCCCATTCAGCTGCTTTTAAATACTGACCCGTTACACAGACAGTGTCTCCGTTTTAAA
>NZ_JAZVJO010000343.1:0-3221 GCF_059453735.1 Peribacillus sp.
CATCTATTTGACTATTTGCTCGTCACGCTTAGAGGGTTGATGCAGCTGATCGGAGGATCATAAATGGCACTCAACCTTGATTTACAATTTTTCGCAGGGGAAAAGACAGAAAAAGCTACGCCGAAGAAAAAACAGGATTCCCGGAAAAAAGGTCAAGTGGCCAAAAGTCAGGATATTAATACGGCAATCACATTACTCGCCGTTTTTATGGTTTTGATGGTTACCGGTGCGTCTATGCTCGATGCATTTTTGCGGTTAATACGACATGCCTTTCGTTCCTATATGCTTATGCCTGTAACTGAGGAAAGTGTCTTGCTTCTGTTAACAGAGGTGATTATAGAAATAGCGAAGATTTTGGCACCGATTTTAGGTGTGGCTCTTCTTTCTGCTGTAGCCTCGAATTTTTTACAAATAGGTTTCCTATTTTCGACTGAATCGATCCAGTTTAAACTGGATAAAATTGACCCAATTAAAGGATTTAAACGAATTTTTTCTATGCGTGCTATTGTTGAATTATTAAAATCGATCCTAAAAATCTCCTTCGTTGGTCTGGTTACATTTTGGGTCATCTGGGGTCGGATGGATGAAATAATGACCCTGTCTCAGAAAACAGTCGCAGCTGCCATGGCGACAATCGGCGATATTACAGTAAGAGTCGGATTGTATGCATCCGTTGCGTTACTGTTTTTATCCCTACTCGACTATCTTTATCAAAAATATGACTTTGAAAAAAATATCCGGATGTCCAAACAAGATATCAAGGATGAATATAAAAATATTGAAGGCGATCCACTGATTAAATCAAAAATTAAACAAAAACAGCGAGAGATGGCCATGCAGAGAATGATGCAGGAAGTTCCGAATGCGGATGTTGTGATAACTAATCCTACGCATTTTGCAATAGCCCTGAAATATGATGAACAAAAATCTGATGCTCCATATGTTGTAGCAAAAGGGGTCGATTTTGTTGCTCAGAAAATCAAATTAACGGCGAAGGAACATGACATTATTATGATGGAAAATCGTCCCTTGGCTCGATCACTATATGATCAAGCAGAAATCGGCCAGGCAATACCTGAGGAATTTTTCAAGGCGGTTGCGGAGATACTCGCGTTTGTGTACAAGACAAAAGGAAAAATTTAAACGCGGCCACAGGTGAGGAGAGAAGAGAATGTCAGCTAGAGATTTTCCCGTATTAGTCGGTGTGATCATGATTGTAGCTATGTTAATTGTACCACTGCCGACCTGGCTAATAAGTATTTTAATTTTAGTAAATATATCTCTTGCACTCCTTGTATTGTTAAATACGATGAATATGAGGGAACCGCTGGAGTTTTCAATTTTCCCGTCCCTTTTACTCCTGTTGACTCTTTTTAGATTAGGCCTAAATGTGTCAACTACTCGTGCAATTCTAACGCATGGTGAAGCCGGCGGTGTAGTTGAGGTGTTTGGATCATTTGTAGTCGGAGGAAATGTAGTAGTAGGTTTAGTTGTGTTTCTTATTCTCATTATTATTAATTTTATTGTTATTACGAAAGGTTCAGAGCGAGTGTCGGAGGTAGCGGCACGGTTCACACTCGATGCGATGCCTGGTAAGCAGATGAGTATTGATGCAGATCTAAATGCAGGTATGATTTCAGAAATAGAAGCACGTGAGAGACGGGAAAAAGTCGGCAGAGAAGCGGACTTTTATGGTTCGATGGATGGTGCGAGTAAGTTTGTTAAAGGTGATGCGATAGCGGGGATTATTATCGTTATCATTAACTTGATATTCGGGATGATTATTGGTGTCATGCAGCTTGAAATGAGTATGGGCGAAGCAGCAGTGCACTTTTCCATGTTGACAGTGGGTGATGGAATAGTTAGTCAGATTCCTGCACTATTAATCTCGACAGCAACAGGTATTACAGTGACACGGGCTGCATCGAAAGGAAATCTTTCCAATGATATCATTTCACAATTACTCTCTTATCCTAGTATGTTATACGTCACAGCAGGAACCATGTTTTTCTTGGGACTCTTTACACCTATTCCAGAGATCATCACCATCCCGCTGGCAGGAATTATTGCGTATGGCGGATACCAAATTACAAGAACACCCAAACAGGATATCAAACAAATAGAAGAAACAGAAGAAGAAATTCAAACAGATGAAATGAAGAGTCCTGAAAGTGTTGTCAACTTGTTAAGTGTTGACCCAATAGAGTTTGAGTTTGGATATGGGCTGATTCCTCTTGCTGATGCCAGTCAAGGGGGGGATTTACTCGATCGTGTCGTAATGATTAGACGTCAGCTGGCTATTGAACTTGGGCTTGTGATCCCGGTTGTCAGAATCAGGGATAATATTCAATTGAATCCCAATGAATACAGATTAAAAATCAAAGGGAATGAAATGGCGAGGGGTGAATTATTGCTCGATCATTATTTAGCAATGAGCCCTGGGGTCGACGATGAATCAATAGAAGGTATTGATACAATTGAACCGTCTTTTGGACTTCCCGCTAAATGGATTGCAGAAGATATGAAAGAAAATGCAGAAATGATGGGGTACACTGTTGTGGATCCGCCAAGCGTTGTTTCGACCCACCTGACAGAAATTATTAAAGGGAATGCTCACGAGTTGTTAGGACGTCAAGAAACCAAACAACTAATTGATCATCTGCGTGAAACAGCCCCAATTCTTGTAGATGAAGTCACACCCAGTCCGTTATCAATCGGCGAAGTACAAAAGGTTCTATCCAAGTTATTAAAGGAAAAAGTTTCGATTAGAAATTTACCGATCATTTTTGAAACACTAGCGGATTATGGGAAAATCACTTCAGATGCCGATTTATTGAACGAATATGTACGCCAGAACCTTGCAAGGCAAATAACCAACGCATTGTCTGTTGGCAATGACAGTCTGAAAGTGGTTACATTGTCCGGGCGAGTTGAGAAAATAATTGCCGATGCGGTTCAGCAGACTGAGCACGGAAATTATTTATCGCTTGATCCAAATGATTCACAGCTAATACTTGAATCAATTGCATCAAAATTGGAGGAGTTGACCTTGATGGAGCAGTCACCCATAGTTTTATGTTCTCCTGCTGTGAGAATGTATGTCAGGCAGATGACGGAGAGGTATTTTCCACAGGTGCCGATTCTTTCCTATAATGAATTAGAAGCCAATGTTGAAGTTCAGAGTGTTGGGGTGGTGAATGTGGAGTGAAGGTGAAAAAATA
>NZ_JAZVJO010000344.1:0-5843 GCF_059453735.1 Peribacillus sp.
AATTAATTTTCCTTGTTCATTATAAATTTCACTGCCATTTACGGTAATTAAATAGGATGATAAATTCAATGATTTAGCATATTCACTACAAGTTGCATAGGCCCGTCCAGTACTTAGCACAACATGTACACCTTTATTTTCTCCTTCAAGAATAGCGTTGCGGTTCTCTTCTGATACCTCATCATATTGATTCAATAAGGTACCATCCATATCAAGAGCGATTAACTTAATCTTAGCCTTAGGTTTAGTATCTGTCATAATGTATTCCCCTTCCTGCTTAACGTAATGTGTACTTATACCTTATCAAATATAAACGGTGATCCAAAACGATAAAGCTCAAGAAAACAACCTGAGGTACATAACCTCAGGCCGTTTTTTTAAACTTTTGGATTGTCTTCTTTCAGAGTCTTTGAATCTTTCCAAGTAGTGACGCCATCATCTTGATCAAATTCAACAAGTACATCCGTTACGCCTCTTTCTTCGAGAATTGCCTTCACAAGCCTATCTTTTACCACGTCAGCTTGAGCAACCGTCATGGAGGCATCGAGTTCAACTTCCACCTCAACGTGGAAATCTTCTCCCTCTTTCAAAACAGTGATTGCTTCAATATCACGGACATCAGGATCCTGCATTACCATATTCCCAATTTTGAATTGGATGTCTGGATCAGCTTCACCAAGCGCACCAGCTGCATTATCAAGAAATACTCGGCCAACAACATAAAACATCATTAAACCAATTAAAACGGATGCAATCCCTTCAACTTGATTAAATGGAGTGAAATTAGCTAATAAGATCGCGATAATTGCTAAAACACCGCCAGCAGTGGCTACGGAATCCTCCATAAAGACTAATTTTGTTGCGGGTTTTGCATTTTTATAAGCGCCAAAACTCTTTGGGATAATAGCAAAGCCTGATGCTTCTATATGCGTTTCATGCAACACTTCTTTCATCGCCTTATACAAAACAAATCCTTCTAACAGTACAGCAATTCCGAGCACAGAAAGGTTGATAATGATTCCTTTCGATTCGGCGGGATGTAAAATATGATGGTAGCCTTCTTTGATTGTCTCATAAGACATAATTCCAACAATTAAAACCGCACCTAGTAAAACAAGATTAACCAGCCTTCCAAAGCCATTCGGAAAGCGTACAGTTGGTGCTTTTTTACTAAGAGCTGAGCCAATAAAGACAAACAACTGGTTCGCCGCATCACCGAGGCTGTGGAGCATTTCAGCGAACATGGCAACATTACCAGTTAAGAAGAAGGCAATCGCTTTTAAAATTGAGATAATCCCGTTCACAATTCCTGCAATAAATGCAGATTTATTTCCTTGTCGTAAAAGTGCAACTAATTCTTTCATGTTGTTAATTCCTCTCTCTATCTTGGATATACTTTGATTACCCGTTTTGGGCACCATTCTAACCTGCTACAAAAAAATATGTATATCATCCTATTCTTTATCAAAAAAATGAAATTTATACTTAATTATATCTAACCCACGAGTCCATATACAACACAGGAAATACATTTTTTTCTCTTGTTATATGCTATATTGGTTAGACGAGAAAGTACTGGAGGCGATATAATGGCTAAGAAAAAAATCTATGCCGTCAAAATTGGCAAAAAACCTGGTTTATATGAGACATGGGCTGAATGTAAAAAACAAATAGATGGCTATAGTGGAGCAGTTTATAAAGGTTTTGCAACGAAAATAGAAGCCGAACAATTTATTGGAAATGGTTCTGCTTTTACAGTTGCTGCGGAAAAACATGATAATTTCAACATTGATGAGTATATTCGTCTTCTTGATGATCAAACACTGGTGGCTTTTGTAGATGGAAGTTACAATAAACTCTCTAAAACGTACGGCTATGGCGTTGTACTAATCAGTAAAAACAATCCACTTGAAACCCTCATGGGATCTGATAACCATAGTGATTACGTGGAAACACGCAATGTAGCTGGCGAGATAGAGGGAGTAAAAAGTGCGATCAGATATGGAATAGAAAAAGGCTATAAAAAAATTGTTTTATTTTATGACTATATCGGGATAGAAAAATGGGCGATCGGTGACTGGAAAGCAAACGCTGCAATATCAAAAGATTACATATTATTTATTAATCAAATAAAACCTTCCATTGATATTGAATTTAGGAAAGTAAAAGCTCATTCGGGAATCATTTACAATGAGCTGGCTGATGAACTAGCCAAGAAATCTCTTCAAAACAAAGCGTAGAGTATCCATGCAGGCTGTCGAGCACCCCTCGGCCGCTTTTTTTTCATATAAAAACAGCCAAATGGCTGCTTAATTGCTCTCTACTTTTTTCAATTTGGATGGGTTGTTCACTTTGTAACGAACTTCTTTACTAAATTTTTTGTCGACAATCTTCCCATCGAATTCGAGCTCGACGCCTTCTTCAAGTTCAAGCTTTTTCAGCGTTTTACTGTACCCGCACCATGCATCACCAATATAAAGTTCTGCGTCACCTATGATTTTCACATCTTCAAATAAAACAACTTCATCTGTTTCTCCCGTGAAATGGTTCATCTTTTCTGTAAACTCCTTAACGGAAGCAGTGAAATGTACTTTTTCTTCAGGCAGCTCGAGCTTCGGTTTTGCAGGTGCTTTTTTTGCCTTCGCTTTTTTAACGGCAGCCGGTTTTTCAACAGCTGTTAACTCTTCAGAAGTAGCCTTATCTGTCACTTCTTTCTTGGCAGAATACTCTGTAGATCCCCCGCTTAATAACTCTTTAGCAAAACCAGCACTCTGCATCTCTTTTAAATACGCTGGGTGAATACACGTAAGTTCACCATCATCAAACTCCAAAACAATCGTATTAAACTGGCCATCAATGCCATATTCTTGATATCCCTTTAAGGTTACCCGTTCTTCATGTCGACCAGTTTTAAATACCAGTTCCTTTTTAACAGAACGAGCCGTTAACAGTCCCCATTCTATTCCCTTCGCAAGATAATGATCCTCATCATTAAAGGTAAAGTAATCCCCCTGCGGCGGTATATAGTGAATATGATCTTTCTTATTCATCGTATCAGACACAAAAAACCCTCCTACAAAACTCATACATCTATTTTAGCAAAGATTGGACCATCTGCAAAACAATGCAGCATAATATCGTACAACGAATTTGGGTTAGTTTGTTGATCCAACCGACATCCATCGATTTCTTTAGAGATAGATACTCTTTTTTTAAAAATTCCATGCTTGGTGGATACCCATATGGGTATTTTCAACTCATTTTTAGATGCCAGACAGGATTACGGCCTCCTCAGACGGGAATAGTTGGACTCCAGACGGGATTATGCTCATCTCAGACGGGAATACATGCCTCTCAGACGGGATTATTCTTGATTTCCAAGCCAATATAGTTCATATACCCCCTGGTCTATTCCATTTTGGCTAAATATGTTGATTCGACCGGCATCCATCGATTTCTTTAGGGATAGATACTCTTTTTCATAAAATCAAGGGTTGGGTGGATACCCACATGGGTATTTTCAACTCATTTTGAGGTGCCAGACGGGATTACAGCTTCCTCAGACGGGAATAGTTGGACTCCAGACGGGATTATGCTCATCCTAGACGGGATTAATCTACTCGCAGACGGGATTATTCTAGATTTCCAATCAAAATTAGTTCATATACCCCCCTGGTCTATTAAATTTTTGCTATGTAGGTTGATTCGACCGGCATCCTTCGATTTCTTTACAGACAGATACTCTTTTTTCAAAAATTCCTTGCGTGGTGGATACCCACATTGATATTTCCAACTCTTTTTGAGATGCCAGACGGGATTATTCTTGATTTCAGTCAAAATTAGTTCATATACCCCCCTGGTTCCTCGATAAATAGTTAAAAGCCAGCTTTTTGAAAGCTGGCTTTTACCTATCTTTGAAATTGTACTTTGTGCAGGTTGGCAAAAACGCCGCCTTGTTTAATTAATTCATCATGTTTGCCTTGTTCTGCTATGCCGTCTTCTGTGACAACGACAATGCGGTCTGCATTACGAATGGTTGCCAAGCGGTGAGCGATAATGAGTGTTGTTCTGTTTTTTGCTAGTTCGTTCAGTGCTTGTTGAATGATCATTTCTGTTTCCGTATCCAATGCCGACGTGGCTTCATCGAGTATTAAGATGGGTGGATTTTTCAGAAACATTCTTGCAATGGCAATCCGCTGTTTCTGTCCTCCTGAAAGCTTTAACCCTCGTTCTCCAATTTGTGTGGCGTATCCGTCGGGAAGGCCTGCTATGAATGATTCTAAATGTGCCTTTTTAGCCGCTGCTTCGATCTGTTCATCGGTTGCATCAAGCATTCCATAAGCGATGTTTTCCTTCAACGTCCCTGTGAACAGAAACACATCCTGCTGTACTAATCCAATCTGTGAGCGCAGTGAGTGTTTCGTCATGTCGCGGATATCAATGCCGTCGATGGTAATGCTTCCGTGGTCCACGTCATAAAAACGAGGAATCAAGGAGCAAATGGTTGTCTTGCCTGCACCGGATGGGCCGACAAAGGCTACTGTTTCCCCGGCATAAATTCGTAAATCAATCTCTTTTAGTACGGTCTGTTGGTTATCATATCCGAAGCTTACTTGATCAAAAACAATGTCGCCGTGCAATAAATCCATCCGAATCGCGTTCGGCTTATCTTGTACATCCGGCTCTACATCCAGCATCTCAGTGAATCGCTTAAATCCTGCCATTCCTTTTGGATAGAGTTCCATAAGAGCACTGATTTTATCAACAGGTTTGAAGAGAACATTTACATATAAGACGAATCCGACAAGTTCTCCATTTGTCAGCTGACCATGAAATGTCAACCACGCTCCGACCACTAAAACAGCCAGTGTCATGAAACGGGTCATCATATAAATACCAGAAGAAGAAAAAGACATTACCTTATATCCGCCCAGCTTTGCATGGCGAAACTTTTTATTATTTTTTTCAAACAAAGCAATCTCATGCTCTTCATTGGTAAAAGACTGAACTACGCGAGCTCCAGAAACACTGTCCTCGACTCTCGAGTTAACATCAGCAATGTCACTGTACATCTGCTTCCAAGCTTTATTCATACTTAGATTACTAAACACAATTAATAAAATCAGGAACGGAAGAATACACACCGTCACTAAGGCTAACTTGACATTAATGGTCATCATAATCCAGAATGCACCGATGAAAGTCATGAATGCAATAAATACATCTTCTGGTCCGTGGTGAGCAAGCTCACCGATATCAAACAGGTCATTGGTAATCCGGCTCATTAAATGACCAGTTTTCGTATTGTCAAAGAAACGAAATGATTGTTTCTGCACATGTTGAAACAGCTGCTGACGCATATCAGTTTCAATGTTAATTCCAAGTTTATGTCCCCAATAATTCACAATATATTGGAGAAGTGTACTACATACATAAACGATTAATAAACCTATGCTGACCGAAACGATCATCGTCCAATTGTCTCCTGGAATGAGCGTATCAATAAACCACTGAACAGCAAGGGGAAAAGCAAGTTCTAAAATGGCTACAAAGATTGCACATGAAAAATCAATGATAAATAATCTTTTATGAGGCCTATAGTATGAAAAAAAGCGTCCTATCATCTTGTTCTCCTTTTATTTGATTCTTAGTTACCACTAGAATTATAGTCATATACCGATAAATATTCAACCAATTCTGAAATTTAATATCTTCGAAAAGACATGCGTTGTTAGAGAATCAATCTAATCCATCTATCCTTTTTTCTTTTTTACCATCTCAATTCCGAGATGTTTTTTTAAATCGAAAGCCGTAGATAGAAGATAATCTACGGCTTGTTTATT
>NZ_JAZVJO010000345.1:0-4282 GCF_059453735.1 Peribacillus sp.
TCAATAGATTCTTCTGTACCGTGCTTAATTTCACCATTTACGGATAATATCGATTCATGTATGGTTTCCGTGTAAGTTTGAATGGCTTTTATTAAGGTTGAAACCTCCGAAACGGATTTCTTAGTAGACTCAGCCAGCTTACGAACTTCATCAGCTACTACCGCAAAACCACGCCCATTCTCACCTGCACGAGCTGCTTCTATTGCTGCATTTAATGCAAGTAAATTGGTTTGTTCAGCAATAGAGGTTACCACGGTGACAATACTGTTAATTTGTTTCGAAGTCTCGGTTAAGTTACTCATATCAGCAGATATTTTCTGCATATGAAGCTGTGATTGATTCATAATTTGTTCTACCTGCTTTAATCGAGCTGCCCCTTCGTTCGATTTTTTCTGGGTTTCAATTGCTATATCCAGCCCAGTTGAAGTTAAAGAACGTATACCCGTTAATTTATGGTTAATTTCAATAGAGGACGAGCTCGTCTCCTCACTAATAGCAGCTAATTCCTGTGCAGAACTGTTTACATTTACTTTGAGATTTAATTGACTTTCCTCAATTCCTTGCCTGATTCGTTTATTTTCCCGCTCGTAAGCTTCTAAGACAATCTGCTGCTCTAAGTTGAAAATTTTCGTAATAGCCGCCATGACATCTGAATATTCCTTAATCGTTTGCATATGGGGTGTAATTATAGTATTTACAGACAACAGTAAATCCTGAAAAGCATACATATACCATGTAGGCTCAAGACCGATTCGCACATGAACATGGGCAATAATTGTACGCTGTTTGATATAGTCTTGATCAATCTTTCCTGAAAACATTTCATAAATATGCTTAGTGAGTGTGATTTTTAAACGATCGACACTACTGTGATGGTTAATAATATCCATCAACGCTGCACGATTCGCAAGGTTTTTATAAAAATTTGTCACGATATCTTCTAAATGCTCTTCAATTACAGATTGAAGGGAACGAATCATACATAAATCCCTAGTAGTTAAATGAATCATGTGGATTTGCTGACTAACATCCTGATGACCATCGACATCAATATAAACTTCCTTTGCATATTGGTCATAGTTTCTTTGCTCTAACTTAGGTCTAGTTAGTAAATTTCTCATAGATACTTCTCTCCTTGATATAGCCAAAAAAAATCATCAGGTTATTCCCATTGGTTTAAACACAGTAACTGTTCTAGTATACAGATTAAAATAAGAATATTCTAGAATAATAGTATAAAACTTACAATCAAGTAAGAAGTAATACTTTTTTTAAATCACGATGTAAAGGAAAGTAATTATTTAAAATATAGGTGATTAATTTCTAATTCATCTGTGATTTCCAATATCCCAAAAGAAAAGAATGGCTGTCTCCGCTTATCAGTAGGCGAACCCGGATTAAACACCCACATCCCGCCTATCTGTTTTTTTACTGGTATATGAGAATGGCCAAATATGAGCAAATCTAAAGATTCCTCTGAAAAGGCAGCGAGGGCTCGTTTTTCTGTCGTTTGTTTTTGTCCATGACCATGAACAACTCCAATTTTAAAACCTTTTATTTCGAGTAACTTCTTATCTGGGAACTGCTGTTTTATATCTTCGGAATCAACATTCCCGTATACCCCTTCAATAGGTCCGTATGGCCTGAGCATATCCAGCACTTCTATCGTCTGCCAATCACCTGCATGAATAATCAAATCTGCTTGCTTTAATTCTTGGACTAATTCAGATGGAAGCTCCTTTGCACGTTTTGGTATATGTGTGTCAGATAAAACAATCACCCTCATGAAAACACCCCCGTTTTAATCCTACATTCCAGCTAAATTCGTTTGACGGAATTCAATAACCTTTTTATACTAGTGTGAGCTACTTTTTAGAAAAAAGGTGAATTAAATGGATTTTACTATACAATACCTGTCCTTTTACGTCGTTACAGTAGATGGTAAGGGAGAACAGGCGGATAAACGCTACAAGCATTTTCAAACCCTTGATCATGAAGAATATGAAAATAGTCCATTAAAAGGTTTCCTAGATGGAGAGCTGATGAAAATCAGCAAACGTAAAGTCGATCGACACCCAAAAGCAGAACAAGTACCAACCAAAATCGGCCACTTCATCGTGGAAGAAGGACATGAACTGGATTCAAACCCTAACTATAATTTATTTAATCGCGTCCGCAGTGCCGATACAAAGGATATGTTTTATGAAGAAAATGAACAGTTTGTGATTTCCTATCTTGATACAAGCGCTGTCCGAGGCGGAGTCTTTCTCGTTGCCTCTGCTAAGCTAAGCAGCTATCTAGATGAAAACTTTATCTTCTTATTAAAATGTGATTTTGAACCGAAAGTTGCCTCTATTTCTGATGAACAGACCCTAATTCGCAATGTTGAAATGGCGATTACAACCAAAAATATGAAATCCATTCAGTACCCATTCATGCCGGAAGAGGGAATTGTAGAGTCTGGAGAAATTAAGATTCACCAATCGTCTCATGCTCGTTATTTTGAGGACTTCTTAAAGTTTGTTGAATATGGGGAATCTATGCCTGAGATCGTCAAAAATCAGGTCATGGAAATGGTATACGAACAAATCGATACCATCTACCCAGAGCAAACCGAGGAACGCCAAAAACTCGATCAAGCCATGGAAGTTTGGGCTGCCAGTGAAAAGAGAGAGATTCAAGAACACTTCTCCCACACAGAAATTGTTGAAGCGGCTGCTCAAATTATTGAACACACACCAGAAATTCCATTAAAATTAAAACTGGGCCATATTGCGGTGAACGGACTTCTCGCCGACTTTGGCGACGCCGTACACATTGCCAAACTAAATGGAAAATATGTAACCATCATTGAATCTGACACTGTTTCTTTCGAGAAAAGCGTCTCGCCCATTGAGTTTCTAAAGCCTGATGAGCTCGAGGATGTACTGGAGAAAATACGTAAAAAAGGTAGTGTTGAATAAGGTTAAGTGAGGAGTTAGTGTATTAATTGTCATATATTCGCTAAAAACTTCACACATTAGTGACCGCATTAATGACCAAAAACACGTTCTTTCGCCTAGGGAAGGTTCCTTTTTTTGTACTAAAAACTGCAAAGTATACTAGGAAAAATTTAGTGGCTATATTCTAAATAACATCATGCTGAGTTTTACAGCTATGAACGTCCCCTTGAGTTTAGATAATCATATTTAAGATAAGTGAACTCCAAATTTTTGGAGTTCACTAACCTATTTAAAAAAACTCGTAGTAATAGGTTGGTTCTTCATTTACATCATCCTCTTTAACCGTACTTCGAGAAAAAAGAATCTAGTTCTAACTTATTATGCTTGAATATCTATCGGTCTAGTTAATATATTTGCAATTTTTATATATAGCTCTAGTCTACTTATAATCATTTATTGGTCCTTTATCCATTATAACTTCTACCATATTTGAAGACCCCATTCTAAGTTTAGGTCTACTCTCTGAGTTCGGTGTACTATAATACTCCAATGGATTTATAATAACTCCATCTTGGGTATTATGTAGAATCCCGGGCACACAGGAATAAATTCTATCATTATTATTTGCATTCTTGGCGAATATGGTAACGGAGGTTCCATTATGATTATCTATACTCATGGACACTTTGTATCTGTAGAATGAGCCTGTTCCATTTGACTGAGCAGAATAAACCACAGGAACAACTGCGAGGATATCATTATTTAATCTTAATTTAATTTCTTCAGTCTTAGTTGGTTGATTATTTCTCCTAACATCCCCCATATGTTCCACTGATCCGTTGCCAAAACTCCTGAGGGGAGGTTTTCCTTCTGCCCCAAACATTGCTACATCGATCTGCTTACCATTCTTTGTATAGACTAAGGCATATATATCATAATCTGTTCCAGTCTTCCAAGATACCGTCGCAGTAATTTCTGGTGTCTTCTCAATAATAACTGGCTTTTGGCCTTTGACGAGACTTATATTACCCTTTACCTTTTCAAGACTTATCGCTGCCAACGTGTTTTGTCTATTTTTATTTTCAGTAACAGCTAGATTCTTATCAGGTTCTTTTTGGGTTTGTTTTTGAATAGTTTTAGGTTCAAAAGGCATGTTTTGCTCATCAGACTCCACCTCAACACCGTAATTTTCACATAACCCCGAAAGTCCAGAATCAAATCCACGCCAGATTGATTTTGCCTTTGTCTGACCATTCCTTAGATATAGTTCTAATACTACAATTCCATTTTCATTTGTGAAACCAGATGGAATTAACTGAATAATAGTATTGTTGGTATAT
>NZ_JAZVJO010000346.1:0-7221 GCF_059453735.1 Peribacillus sp.
GACTGGAGAGTTTTTTTATGAATATGAAGTCACCTATGTTTATCGTTTGGATGATTGGTATTGCTATGATCGCCTTTTTTACAGGGGAAATAGCGACAGTCATGATGTTGTATTTAATTTTAATTACGCTAAATGCCATTCATTCAGTTATTCAAGATTTTTATCATGATTGGAAGAACAGGTCTTAAGTGAGAGATCAGAATGGGAAAGACTCTACTCGAAGTAATTAGCAGGAGGTAATTTATGAAACTTGTTCTTTTGTTTGGACCTCAAGCAGTGGGTAAAATGACAGTCGGGCAAGAATTAGAGAAGATAACTGATTTGAAACTGTTTCACAACCACATGACCATTGAATTACTTGAACCATTTTTCAAGTTTAGTCCTGAGATGTGGAGACTATCAGATTTATTTAGAACAGAAATATTTAAAGCTGTTTCTGAGAGTGAGCTGAAAGGCTTGATATTTACCTATGTGTGGGCTTTTGACCAACCAGAGGATTGGAAATATGTAGACGATCTCTGTGAAATTTTTCAATCAAAAGGGGCAACGATTTATTTTGTTGAGTTAGAATCTGAAATGAATGTGAGACTAGAACGAAATAAAAGCCCGCACAGACTTGAGCAAAAACCTACCAAAAGGAACATAGATTGGTCAGAAAATGAATTAAGGGAGTCCATGAAAAAGCACAGATTGAACTCCTTCGACGGTGAATTAAAAAAAGAAAATTACATAAAAATTAATAATACTAAATTAAGTGCGATAGAAGCCGCTAACCTAATTTCGGCAAGATTTAATTTATAATCATGTAAGCTTGGAAGTACTTTTCAAGCTCTTTTTTTATTCAAAAAGTACTTTTGCTTCATCAGTTCGTTCATATCCTGTTAAAACCCCCAGCTCTCTAATAAACCATTCAGTGCCTCTGTTAGTTTAGTCTCTGGGATGCCAGCAAAGCCAAGAATGATTTGTGGATGTGAAAGGTTCTGTTTTGCCATTGAGTAGAGCGATACTGGATAGATTTTAAATCCAGCTGCAGCAGCTTTTGTGACGAGTGTGTCTTCAGTCATTCCATTGTTAACTGCTAATACAACATGAAGCCCCGATTGCTCACCAATGACTGTAATCGTAGAAGAATAGGGCTTTATTGAGGCTAAAACCCTTTCTAACTTACGACGGTAAAGTTTACGCATTCGATTCAAATGTTTCTCGAAGTCTCCCATTTTCATAAATTCGGTTAAGATATGTTGATCTATTCTTGAAACAGTAGAGTGGTAGAAAGAGAGATCTTGCTTATGCCTAGCAAGCAGCTGTTTTGGCAGGACCATATAGCTGATTCGAATGGATGGCATGAGTGATTTTGAAAACGATCCTAAGTAGATGACTTTCTCTGTGTAATCTAAGCTCTGTAGGGAGGGAATTGCTTTACCAGTATATCGAAATTCACTATCATAATCGTCTTCAATAATAAATCGATTTGAATGCCCGCTGGCCCAGTTTAATAATTGTGTCCTTCGGTTAACAGACAAAACGGTGCCGTAGGGAAAGTGATGGGAAGGGGTCACATAGACGATATTAATCGGTGAGTTCTCGACATTTTTCACGATCAGGCCTTCTTCGTCTACTGCGAGTGGATACACCTGATGATTATAGCAAGTTAAAATTTGCTGAATTAGATGATACCCGGGATCTTCGACACCATAAATGGTAGTTGGGTTTAATAGTAAAACGAGCTGCTGTAATAGAATTTCAATCCCAGCGCCCAAAATAATTTGATCTGGGCTGCATTTTACACCTCTAGCATGATATAGGTATACCGCGATTTCATGACGCAGCTCTATTTCTCCTTGTGAGTCTCCAAGTAAAAGCCATTCATGATGGTCTTCATGCATACTGTTTTTGGCATATTTACGCCATTGTTGAAAGGGGAAGTTTTCTGTATCAATCTGACTAGGATGAAAATCAATAGTAATTGAATTCATTTGTAGATTCGTTTGTAAGGGCAGTGTACTTTTTGCTCCGATATATTCCAAATCTTCCGATGCCATCACGAAATAGCCTTTACGTGGAATAACCTCGAGGTAGCCTTCAGCGGTCAGCTGTTCGTAAGCTGTTTCAACTGTGTTTAAACTTATATGTAAGACATCTGCTAACTTACGTTTTGAGGGAAGCTTTGTTTGGAAAAGCAGCCTGCCTTCCGTAATTTCCGCTTTAATATGTGCGTATAATTGTTCGTACATCGGAATGGAACTGTCTCTATTTAATTCAACGGCTAACCTATCCATCTAGTCTCCTGCTTTCTCTGAACCCATCGTTTTATGTAAAACTGACACTTTTAATACATTCACTTGGTTTTTATACTAAAGAACAAATAGTAAAAAATCAACATAAATTGGGAGATGAAGAGATGAATAAAGTAATAGCAACGGATGCGGTTAAACGAGGGATGGCTCATATGCAAAAGGGCGGAGTCATCATGGATGTTGTCAATGCCGAGCAAGCTAAGATTGCGGAAGCAGCAGGTGCAGTAGCTGTAATGGCCTTGGAAAGAGTGCCTTCTGATATTCGGGCAGCTGGAGGAGTCGCAAGAATGGCTGATCCAAGAATTACTGAAGCTGTCCTGAATGCTGTCTCGATTCCTGTAATGGCAAAAGCAAGAATTGGACATATCATCGAAGCTAGAGTGTTAGAAGCCATGGGGGTTGATTATATTGATGAAAGTGAAGTATTGACCCCAGCTGATGAAGAGTTCCATATTCTGAAAAGTGCGTTTACGGTGCCCTTTGTCTGCGGCTGTCGTGATTTAGGAGAAGCAGCTCGGAGAATAGGTGAAGGAGCGTCCATGCTTCGTACAAAAGGGGAACCAGGTACGGGAAATATTGTGGAAGCTGTTCGTCATATGCGAAAAGTTCAGGCTCAAATTAGAAAAATAATCTTAATGAATGACGATGAATTAATGGTTGAAGCGAAGAACTTAGGAGCCCCATATGAGATTCTTAAACAAATTAAAAAAGAAGGGAAATTACCGGTCGTGAACTTTGCTGCTGGAGGAGTGGCTACGCCATCTGACGCTGCCCTGATGATGGAACTCGGTGCTGATGGGGTATTTGTTGGCTCTGGGGTGTTTAAATCGGAAAACCCAGAGAAATTTGCCAACGCGATTGTTCAGGCAACGACGTTTTATAATGATTATGAATTAATTGGGGCGCTTTCTAAGGAACTTGGATCTCCAATGACAGGTATCGATATTTCTAAGCTTGCTGTGGCAGACCGTATGCAGGAGCGAGGGGTGTAACATGGCAGTAATTGGTGTAGTCGCCTTACAAGGTGCTGTGGAGGAACATCGAAAACAAATAATCGATACAGGTTCTGAAGCCGTAATTGTCAAACATCCTGAGCAGCTAGAAAAACTGGATGGGCTGATTATCCCAGGCGGTGAAAGTACAGCAATTGGGAGCTTAATGGCCCGTTATGGATTTATCGAAGCGATTAAAAATTTTTCTAATCAACAAAAACCTATATTCGGTACCTGTGCCGGCCTGGTCCTCGTTGCGAAAGGGCTTGAAGGGGCTGAGTCTGCTCATTTAGAAATCATGGACATCGTCGTTAAACGCAATGGTTTTGGGAGACAAATTGATAGTTTTGAAGCAAATATTGAAATAAAAGGGATGGAGGCTCCTTTTCAAGCGGTATTTATACGTGCACCGTATATTATATCAGCTGGTGATCAGGTTGAAATTCTAGCACGAGTAGATGAAAAAATAGTCGCCGCCCGCTGTGATCATCTCTTAGTCACTGCGTTTCATCCAGAACTGACCGATGATAACCGATTTTATAAAATGTTCAATGAAATGGTTGGATCGTCAATGGTAAGCCATTCATCTTAATACCACTGATTATAGTAAATGAGTATGGTTTTTATATATAATCTTGACAGAGACTATTCGAACAATTATGATAATTATAACTTAATATTCTTATCAAGAGAAGCTGAGGGACTGGCCCTTTGAAGCTTCAGCAACCTATGCTTTCGAGCAAGCAGGTGCTAAATCCAGCAAGTAGTGTCTTGAGAGATAAGAGTAGATTCAAAATGTCCTCTTTCTCTTTGAATGGGGATATTTTTGTGTGTAAGAAAAGCAGCAAGACGATAAAACATGTATCATGAAAGGATCCTACACTATGAGTGAAATTGTTATTTTATCTGGGAGTCCTTCCTCCCCCTCACGAACAGATTTAGTACTGAACTATGTAAAAGGAATCATTGAACAGCATGGATTTAAGGTCACTACTGTAAGCGTACGTGATTTCCCTGAAGGTGACTTAATTCATGCTCGGTATAATAGTCCTGAAATAAAAAAATTTTCTGAACTGATTGAAAAAGCGGATGGAGTGATTATTGGTTCTCCTGTATACAAGGCTTCCTATACGGGTGTATTAAAAACGGTTATTGATTTACTGCCAGAGGGTGCGTTAAAGAATAAACCTGTTTTACCAATCATGGTCGGTGGAAGTCCGGCACATTTACTGGCCATTGATTATGCATTAAAACCGTAAATCGCCGTCTTAAAAGGACAACCGCTTCAAGGAGTTTATATAATAGATAAGAAAATTAACAAAGAAAACTTGTCAGCACCAATAGAGGATGAAGACCTATTACAACGCATTACGGTTCAAGCAGAAGAATTCGCCGAAGCGATTCAAAAGGTACAGATCATACACGTTTAAGATAATAACAGCCACCGGCCATCCATGACTAATCGTAAACTAGCAAGCTATGAGCCTTCCCTGTCAGGGTTTGTCCTTTTATGGGGATGAGTAAACAGTATCCACAGCTTGAACATCATAACGTATTTTTCCCCGAAAACTATCAAGAGGAGTTTAAGGATATCTTCATAAAGAAACAACTCCCAGACAATCCGGCTATATATATTTGTTATTCAGGTAAGTCTGAAGCTAGTCTAGCGCCTATGGGACATAGTAATCTATTTTTTCTCATCAATGCACCATATTTAAAAAACGACTATGCTGAAAAAAATATTCAAATGTAGAAAAAAAGGGGTTGAGTAACTTAAAGCAAAACATCATGTATCAAGGGCATGTCCTCTAATACGTTTTCGCAAACTTTCTCCAAAATTAGAAATAAGTCTAAAGATATCAAAAACCTATGGTTTGTTGGTGGCAGTACTCATCCTGGCGGGGGCACCCCCATTGTGACAAAATCAGGTCAGCTTGTTGCTAAAGAGATTATGAGGGAATAGATACTTTGGTTAGCTTGTATTATACTATAGGGACTTATAGTCAAAGGAGTAGAATATGGATCATATTCCAGATCATCTTGATAAAAACTTACTCATCCTGTTTATCGGCTTTAACCCAAGTATACGTTCAGGAGAAGAGGGACATCATTATGCAAATCCCGCTAATCGATTTTGGAAGATTCTCCATGAATCAGGCTTAACATCCCGCAGGTATTTGCCTAAAGAAGATGCAGCCCTGCTGGAGCTTGGATATGGGTTCACGAATATTGTGTCGAGACCGACAGTGGGAGCAGTGGATATTACGAGAGAAGAATACGTGATTGGACGGCAGCAATTGAAAGAAAAAATCCAAGCTTACAAGCCTAAATATGCTTGCTTCGTGGGCAAGGGTGTTTATCAGGAATATTCACGAAAGAAAAAGGTGGACTGGGGATTTCAACCGCAGTCAATCGTGCCAGGAACCGTCGATTTTGTCGCCCCTTCATCGAGTGGATTAGTACGAATGAAAGTAGAGGATGTTACAGATATATACCGAAAACTCGCCGACGCATTGAAACTAAGGTGAGGAACACAGTTGGCTTTCGGGCCAGCTGTTTTTTTATTTTTAAAAAGTATTAAATTGTTTTAGCTATGACCGATACACTATATATAAGGACCATATACCTAGTGAACGATCCTTACAAACCATCGACCCCTTTGCCAAAGGTGTAGGCAAGTGTTCATTTTAGTAGAATATCCTTTCTTGATTATCACATGAACAGGTTTCTACATAAACTATCACATGTAAATCAACTTGTTCGGACTTATTTTTATTCACTAATTGAAAGCGCTTTAATGAACGGTGAAAGCTGATAATAAACGGGGGTGTCTAGCATGAAATTAAATGATGCGCTTGATGTATTAGATCGGATGCGTCTTCCCAATGGTGCGTATACAGCGAGTATCTCACAAGACTATAATTATGTTTGGATTCGTGATGTGGTCTATACAGTACTACCATTTTTACAAAGTCCTTCTGAACGGTATGAAAAAGCTTATCATGCTTTGTTTGATCTTTTTAAAACGTATGAATGGAAAATTGATATCCATCGTGAAAAGAAACCAATGTATCTCTTTGAACACATTCATTCCCGCTACTCGACTGAATTAAAGGAAATCAGTCAAGAGTGGGGACATGCGCAGAATGATGCGCTAGGAGCCTTCTTATGGGGAGTTGGGGAGGGCGTTCGGCAAGGGCAAAAGATTATTCGAGATGAGAAAGACCTTTTGATGGTTCAAAAATTAGTAGACTATCTAGAGTGTTTACAGTACTGGGAAGCACATGATAATGGAATGTGGGAAGAAAATATTGAATTGCATGCTTCAAGCGTGGGAGCCTGTGTAGCGGGTCTACACTCAGTGAAAATGCTGGTAAATGTCAACGATGGATTAATTCAAAAGGGTGAAGAAACATTGCGCTTTCTCCTTCCACGAGAAAGTATAACTAAAGAGACAGACCTTGCCCTCCTGTCACTTGTTTATCCTTATCGAATTGTTGATCGGAAAACAGCACTAAAAATTGTGGAAATGGTTTCTCAAAAGCTGGAGCGGACAAATGGCGTTATTCGGTATGCCCATGATCAATATTATAATGAAGGCAGCGAAGCAGAATGGTGTTTTGGTCTTCCTTGGCTGGGCTTATGTTATTTTGAATTAGGCATGTATGAGAAAGCCTATGAATATGTCATGAAAACAGAGAGAATTATCCCTGATAATTGGGAGATCCCGGAACTATATATTGGTGGAATCAATATACCAAACGGAAATACACCGCTAGCTTGGTCTGTTTCTCTTTCCTATCTGTTTTTAAATCGCATGAGCATGTCTTCAAATCAATTAATGGGCAATAATTAATATCGTTTAATTTATCCGAAAATCCTTCAGAAATGGAGGTTTTTTTGTTTTATTGATATGTAAGCGTTTTAATATA
>NZ_JAZVJO010000347.1:0-3371 GCF_059453735.1 Peribacillus sp.
GCGCAGACTTATGGAAGAAATTAAAAATAAGCCTGACTTATACGAGCGGTTCATTACTCCTGAGGATGCCACTGAGATGATTACAGATGAAACCCTTCTAGTCGTGGTCGATACGCACAAACCATCTATGCTGATTGAAGAACGGCTCTTAAACCGGATCGATAAAGTGGTTGTCATTGATCACCATCGCCGTGGAGAAGAGTTTATTAATAATTCGCTGCTTGTGTATATGGAGCCATATGCATCATCGACTGCAGAATTAGTAACGGAACTACTTGAATACCAGCCTAAAAGAGGAAAATTAGATATGCTCGAAGCGACAGCCTTATTAGCAGGGATTATTGTCGATACAAAAAGCTTCTCGCTTAGAACGGGATCAAGAACCTTTGATGCGGCTTCCTACTTACGAGCAAGAGGAGCTGACACCGTACTCGTTCAAAAGTTTTTGAAGGAAGATGTCGAAACCTATATCAAACGGTCAAGGTTAATTGAATCCGTGTCTTTTTATAAAGAGGGGATTGCGATTGCTGTTGCTCAACCGAATGATTTCCATGACCAAGTGCTGATTGCGCAGGCAGCAGATACACTCCTGACTATGGATCGTGTTAGTGCATCCTTTGTTGTTGCCTTGCGCTCAGAAGAGGTTGTTGGGATCAGTGCACGTTCACTAGGAGATATCAATGTTCAAATTATTATGGAGATGTTAGACGGCGGCGGTCACTTAACCAATGCGGCAACACAGCAGACTGGTACTGTTCAGGAAGTAGAGTTAAAATTAAAAGCAGCAATAGATGAATATTTAGAAGGAGGACAAACATAATGAAAGTGATCTTTCTGAAAGACGTAAAAGGTAAAGGTAAAAAAGGTGATGTTAAAAACGTAGCTGACGGATATGCACATAACTTCCTGCTTAAGCAAGGATTGGCGGTCGAAGCTAGTAATACAAATGTGAAAACATTAGAAGCACAAAAAAATAAAGAAAATAATTTAGCAGCTGAAGAATTAGAGCAAGCCAAGGAATTAAAAGAGACACTAGAAAAGATTACAGTTGAGTTAGAGGCAAAAGCGGGAGAAGGCGGCCGTCTTTTTGGTTCAATTACAACGAAGCAAATTGCAGCAGAACTTCAAAAAAAACACGGAATTAAACTCGATAAACGAAAAATGGAATTAAATGACGGAATTCGTTCTCTTGGTCACACAAAGGTTGCTGTTAAGCTTCACCCAGAGGTTTCAGCGACATTGACCGTTCATGTTAAAGAAATTAGCTAATTTTAGTGCTTTCATATTTATGAAAAATTGTTAAAATAGAAGTAGATAAAAAATGTGATCGGGCATTAGGTCCTTTCACATTTTTTCTTTGCAGAGCTAAGAGAACCCCTCTAGAATAGGAGGTCAAATAGATGAATGAGGTTTTTCAAGACCGAATACCACCGCAGAATATCGATGCTGAGCAAGCAGTTTTAGGTGCGATATTTTTAGAACCTGCTTCCATGACTGTTACGTCAGAGGTATTAATCCCTGAGGACTTTTACCGCAGCTCTCACCAAAAGATTTATACGGTAATGCTTAAGCTGAATGATCATGGTAAAGCAGTGGATTTAATTACTGTAAGTGAAGAACTTTCAGCTTCAAAGAATTTAGAAGAAATCGGCGGCGTATCCTATTTGAGCGAACTGGCAGGATCCGTACCTACTGCTGCCAATGTTGAATATTATGTAAGAATTGTTGAAGAAAAATCGCTGCTAAGACGGTTAATTCGTACGGCTACTAATATTGCGCAAGAAGGATACAGTCGTGAGGATGAAGTAGAAGAACTGCTAGGTGAAGCAGAAAAAAATATTATGGAGGTTGCACAGCGGAAGAATGCTGGTGCATTCCAAAATATTAAGGATGTACTCGTTCGCACCTACGATAATATTGAAGTTTTGACCAATCGTAAAGGTGATGTGACCGGAATTCCTACAGGATTTACGGAACTAGATCGAATGACAGCCGGATTTCAGCGTAACGATTTAATTATTGTAGCTGCCCGTCCATCAGTAGGGAAAACGGCCTTTGCGCTTAATATCGCTCAGAACGTAGCTACAAAGACCGAAGAAAACGTAGCTATCTTTAGTCTCGAGATGGGTGCTGAACAGCTTGTCATGCGTATGCTGTGCGCTGAGGGTAATATTAACGCCCAGAACCTGCGGACAGGTTCATTAACGGATGAAGACTGGCGGAAACTTACCATGGCAATGGGAAGTCTGTCTAATGCCGGAATCTATATAGATGATACACCAGGTGTTCGAATTGGAGAAATTCGGTCGAAATGCCGTCGTTTAAAACAAGAACAAGGTCTAGGGATGATCTTAATTGATTATCTTCAATTAATTCAAGGGAATGGCCGTTCTGGCGAGAATCGTCAACAAGAAGTTTCGGAGATTTCGCGGTCTCTTAAAGCATTGGCAAGGGAATTACAAGTTCCCGTTATTGCTCTTTCTCAGCTTTCCCGTGGTGTAGAGCAGCGTCAAGACAAACGTCCTATGATGTCTGATATCCGTGAATCAGGAAGTATTGAGCAGGATGCCGATATTGTTGCTTTTCTATATCGTGATGATTATTACGATAAAGAATCTGAGAACAAAGATATCATTGAAATTATTATAGCTAAGCAGCGTAACGGCCCCGTTGGTACAGTTTCACTTGCTTTTGTTAAAGAATATAACAAATTCGTAAATCTTGAACGGCGGTTCGATGATTCCTCGATGCCTCCCGGCGCATGAGTTCTGCACTCTTTCAACTACGAAAGAGTGTATTTTTTTACTGTTTTTATAGTATATCTAGTAGAAATAGAGATAATTCACGAACAAAAAAATATAAAAATGTATAGATTGTTCGTCTATTTGGTTGACTGACACCTTCGTTTATTGGTAAAATAGGTTTGTTTGATAAGAACCCGGTTTGTAAACCGGGAGTACGTAAACCTGTGGAGGTGCTTTGAAATGTCATCAGTGGTAGTAGTTGGAACACAGTGGGGCGACGAAGGTAAAGGTAAAATTACAGACTTTTTATCAGAAAATGCGGAAGCAATCGCACGTTATCAAGGCGGAAATAACGCTGGACATACAATTAAATTTAATGGTGAAACGTATAAACTGCATTTAATTCCTTCTGGAATTTTCTATAGCGACAAAGTGTGTGTAATCGGAAATGGCATGGTAGTTGACCCGAAAGCTTTAGTTGAAGAACTTGCTTATTTACATGAGCGCGGAGTTTCTACAGATAATCTTCGTATTTCAAATCGTGCGCATGTTATTCTTCCTTACCATATAAGACTGGATGAAGTCGAGGAAGAAAGTAAGGGAGCAAATAAAATCGGTACGACTAAA
>NZ_JAZVJO010000348.1:0-2922 GCF_059453735.1 Peribacillus sp.
CCGCAAAAGGGGGAGGATGGTGAAAAGATAAAAGCAATCGTTATTGGTATGCCGCTAAAGTTGAATGGTAAGCAGCACCAGTTGTTTTTATATCAATCATCCGAATTAATGGAAGAGGCAATCGGCTCCACGACTAAATTTATTCTTTTAGCTGCTGGTGTTGCGATTATCTTAACAACCATTTTTGCCTTTTTCCTTTCCACTCGTATTAATGCTCCTTTAAATAAGATGAAGGAAGCTGCTTTTGAAGTGGCTCGAGGCAAGTTTGATACGAAGGTACCAATTGTGACGCAAGATGAAATAGGCGAGCTGGCAATGGCGTTTAATCAAATGGGGAAACAGCTTAAGTTCAATATGAGTGCGCTAAGCCAAGAGAAAGAACATCTAGCGAGTATATTGAGCAGTATGGCTGACGGGGTTATTACCTTTAATAAAGATGGAACGATCCTTGAAACCAATCCACCGGCAGAACGATTTCTTCAAAGCTGGTATTTTGAGAAGCAAGATGAAAGTAATGATGTTCCAGCTGTGTTAATGACCCTATTTAACCAATCAGATATCCTTGATAAGGAGCAAATTGGTGAAATTAGTTTACAGGGTCATGATTGGGTACTGATCGTTAGTCCGCTTTATGGCGCTGGCAGTATAAGAGGCGCTGTCGCCATTCTTCGAGATATGACAGAAGAACGGAAAACGGATAAACTCCGTACGGATTTTATTGCCAATGTCTCTCATGAACTGAGAACGCCTATTTCCATGCTGCAGGGCTATAGTGAAGCCATTATTGATGATGTAGCTGGTACTGAAGAAGATAAGAAGGATATGGCACAAGTAATCTATGATGAATCGCTCCGTATGGGCAGGCTTGTTAATGATTTACTTGATCTGGCAAGAATGGAGTCAGGGAAGGTTACTTTAAGATATGAAAGAATTGAAGTAACCGGTTATATTGAACGGATCGTGTACAAATTTAATGGCCTTGCGAAGGAAAAAGGAATTCAATTATATGCCAAGACTGCTAGTGAAGAAACGTATTGGGATTTTGACCATGATCGAATCGAGCAGGTGCTGACTAATTTAATTGATAATGCCATACGCCACACGCCTACCGGAGGCACCGTGGAAGTGTCTCAATGGATAGAAGAGAGAAATGGGTTAGTCATGGAGGTAAAAGACTCTGGAACCGGTATACCTGAGGAAGATCTAGCTTATGTATTCGAACGGTTTTATAAAGCGGATAAGGCGAGAACGCGGGGGAAATCTGGTACGGGGCTTGGTCTTGCTATTGCTAAGAACATTATGGACGCTCATGCAGGCTATATTTCTGTACATAGTCTGGTGGATATAGGGACAACATTTACTTTTTCTTTGCCACGAATGTTGGAAGAAAATGAGTAAAGCTATAAAATGATGACGGAAAATCTTGTTTCATAAGAAACAACTGTTTTAAGAACCGGATACTGCTGCGAAATGAAAAGATACCTCTAACGGGAGTCTATTTCTTTCGCAGGAGTATCCGGTTTCTTTTCGGAAATCCATTCCTTTTTCTCCATAAAAATACTATAGTTAGGTTGTAACTATTCTCCGGGAAATTACGACTACTATATATGAACGGAGGGAGAAAAAAATGGACTCCGTTTTTCAGGAACTCTATGAAAAGTATCATAAGGATTTATATCAATTTTTATTTTATATGGTGAAAAAACATGAAGTGGCAGAAGATATTGTTCAAGAAGTATATATTCGCGTTTTAAAGTCATATGACCGCTTCGAAGGAAAAAGCAGTGAGAAAACATGGCTGTATTCGATTGCAAGAAATGCAGCGATTGATCATTTTAGGAAAGAAAAAGGCTGGAAACAGCGATTGTTGGAGAATTTTGATTTGGATAAGCAGCCTGTAAAGGATGTTCAGCCGTTACCTGAGGAAATTGCGATTCAAAATGCTGAAGTTCAAGGAATTTATCAAAGTTTACATTCATGTACACTCGATCAACGAAGTGTAATCATTCTTCGATATATTCAAGGATTATCGATTATGGAAACTGCGGCCGTTTTGGACTGGACGGAGAGTAAGGTGAAAACAACACAACACCGTGCATTAAAAGCCATTAAAAAGAAAATGGAAGAGAAGGGCAGGGAGGAGGGGAATTCAATTGAAAAAATCCCAATGGAATGAGTACGAGCTTATCAAGCTTCTTAAAAAACTGCCGGAAGTAGAAGATAAACGTTCGCGTTCAGAAGTTTATCATCATGTTAATAATCGATCCATAAGGAAAAGGAAACAGAAGAGAAATTGGATTCCTTTGTTTTCCGCGGCTGCTGCTCTGCTCCTCATGGCTGTCCTGGGTGCTTCCATTTTAAACAGCGAAAGTTCAGAAAAGAAATCATCCAGCAGTCAGTTTATATCGATGGATCGAGTAGAAAAACAGAAAGACCAAGAGGAGTCTAATGAGTCGGATTATAACGCAGAAAAATCCCCAAAGAATAAAGCAGCAGTAGATACAGATGCAACAGAAGATAAAAAAGAAACCTTAAATAACGAAGACCACGCTGGTAAGGCCGAAGCAAACGAAAGTGATCAAGCTGCATACCATGAGGCTGTTACGATAGGTGTACCTGATGACCAATCTAATTACATTATTCCCGTAACCGTTTCAAGTGTTTCTGCTTCACTTGCTCAAGGGTTAGTTGAAGCGATGACTAATGCAGAGGAAGAAGCGTGGGGCCTGACCGATTATTATCCGCTGGACATCACAATTAGTGATGGTGCAGAGAATAATCAAATTATCATTGACCTGCCTAAAGATTCACCATTGATTACGTTAGATAGTACGTTCTTAGCCGCTTTGCAAGAAACAGTGAAATATAACCAAATTGAAAGTGTTGTCTTTACCACCAATGGGCAGCCTGGGATACCGTTGT
>NZ_JAZVJO010000349.1:0-3365 GCF_059453735.1 Peribacillus sp.
TTGGCCTCCGACTTAGTCTTCGGTTATTATTTTTCTCATTGCTGCTATATTGGTCGTGCTGTTTGGATCCATTGAAGGCTTACGACCAGGCTGGACTATCGAAGGTGAGTTTACTCGCATGGCTATGCCTGTAACAATTGAAATGATTATGCTTTCAGCTGCAGCCTTCATTATCCTAATCTGTAAAGCCAATGTAGATACGATTGTTTCAGGATCTATATTCAAAGCAGGTGCTACAGCCGTCGTCGCTATCTTTGGAATCGCCTGGATGGGTGACACATTCTTTAATGGGAATGCCGAATTCATAACGAATAATATTTCTAGTTTAGTCACCTCAGCTCCTTGGCTATTTGCCATCGCGTTATTCGTTCTATCGATTCTTTTATACAGCCAAGCTGCTACCGTTCGTACATTGATGCCACTTGGAATTACCTTGGGAATTAATCCAGCACTTCTCATTGCTATGTTCCCTGCCGTTAATGGTTATTTCTTTATTCCTAACTATCCAACCGTTGTCGCAGCGATTAACTTTGATCAAACCGGTACAACTCGTATCGGAAAATACATTTTGAATCACAGCTTCATGATTCCTGGATTAATTGCTACGGTAGCGAGTATCGGAATTGGAATCCTGCTAAGTATGGTTGTTCTATAATAGGAAAAAGGCGTTCGTTAAGGAAACTTAGCGAACGCCTTTTTTTCTTTTTTACCCTAAAAAGACATGAAATCTATGAAAAGCTGTCATTTCTGACTGGAAACGGTGAGTTCGTACAGACTACATATGGAAGAAATAAAGGAGATTATCGCATGATTGAATTACTGGCGACAGCAGAGTCCTTTGAGCCATACAACTGATTGATTGCGGTGTGGGAGAAACGTATGGTTTACGGATTTGAGAAGGAGTCGCCCCTTAGCTACAATAAAGGTACCAATTACCTGTACGTTATCCACCACAACTCCCCTCCTGCTCCCTACCTTAATGAAAATCAATCCTTCGTATCTTTGACATATGTAAAAGCCCTCTTAGGAATCGAAATAGGTCAAGTTTGTATTAGCTGGCTAATGAAAAACAGTCTTGCTCGCAGCAAGACTGTTTTTCTGGATTTTTGATTACTCAAATTCCACATTAATCACATTCACTTCTGACCGGCTGCCAATCCGAAGCGGTGGTCCCCACGTTCCGAATCCCGAGGAAACAATTGATTGAAGGGTGTTTTTTCGTAAATAGCCCCAATCATTTTCATAAATCCTGCTGGTAATGAGATTGGCTGGGGCGACCTGACCTTTATGGGTATGGCCTGATAATAGAACATCAATCCCATTCTCTTTAGCAATATCCAGTTCTAGGGGTGTGTGATCCATCATAATGATGGGCATCGTGTGATCAAGTTTACTGACTAAATCACTAACCGCTTGTCTATTTTCATCCGTAACATCATTTCTGCCCACGATATAAAACAAATCGTCCACATTCACGGTTTCATCCATTAAAAGCTTAATGCCTGCTTTGTCCAGTTCAACTTCAAGCTTTTCTAAATCATCGCCGTAATAATCATGATTGCCAGGTATCGCATAAACGCCCAAGGGTGCTTTTAATTCTTTTAATATCTCACCAACATGATTATCTATGTATGGCTGAATATGATCGTCGATGATATCTCCAGGAATCAAGATGATATCAGGCTTCACTTGATTTGCCTTATCAACCAAACGTTGAATATGCGCTGGTCCAACGATTGCACCAATATGCAAATCTGAAACCATTAGAATTTCCAGGTCCTCCACAGTGGATTTCTTATCAACGGTCAGATCATAATTCCGGATAACAGGGCTCCAAGCATTAAACGATCCGTAAATAAACACAAATCCATAAACTGCGAAAACGCTTATACCAACCCAAAAAATGCCTCTCTTCTTCATTAAAAAGACGAGTAGATTACAAATGGGCAAGAGAATAATTCCATAGCCAATGATCATCATCCAAAAATAACCGAGTAATTTAAAAACAAGAAGGGATGAAAACAGACCAATAAATAAGGAGCAGGACAGAATCACAATGATTCCGATATAGATCTTTTTATATTTCGATAAAAAAGTAGTCTTCAGCCAAACCCAGCCATTATAGCCGACATAATAACTGAGTGCAGCAAAGACGAGTGCAGCTAAACCAATCATGAGGATCATCATATGTATCGTTGAATCCTTTCTTTCTTTTGTTAGTTGAATCTTCTAAACTAGTCTAGTATAAACGATAGACTTACTAATTAACTACTAATCGATTAGAAATAAACCGAATCCTTTCCGGAAAGCCATATTCATTTGGCTCCTTAATCGGTTTACCAATTAATAAAAATAATATGCTTTGTTTATCCTTAAGGAGTTCCTCACTTATTATAATGGGGAATACTAACTTTGTACTCTTTGGTATCATCATTTTGCCTAGCTCATTCAACTCGTAATTTACTAATACACTTAAATTAGCATCATATTCATAATCATGAGGATTATTAATAGCTAAATAATAATAGTTGCCGCTGCATACAGAATCCACCAACTTATTCATCTTTTTATCTTTAAAAAGTGTAATTTTCACTCCCTTATCATTCTGACAGGTATGTCCGTTATATTCAAACACCTCTACATGATCAGACAGGCTTTTTTTCTTTGCATTCTCTACTTCAATGGCAAAATAAAAATAGCCTATATGTCTATTAAAATCTTCCTCTATATAAAACGGATTAAGATAGTTTTCAATCATTAAATAAATAATATGATTCCCTGGCGGCAGATCTTCAAACGTAAATATAAAATCTATCTCACCATGTCTTGGGACATCGACCAAATGATGGACCTTCTTTACTCCCTCTACACTAAATTCCAAAAGAGTTCCTTCTCCTTCAAGCATTGCATAAAAAATAATTTTTTCAGCTACTTCAGTCTCATGCATCACTCTTAATGTAGCTGTAAACTGACCAGCGTTACCTGATTTGTAACTCAATGTATGAACATCCTTGATATATTCCTTATTCGCTAAAAAAAGAAACCCCCTATGAGTGCTCCTTTGATTTGTATCTTGATTCATAGATTGGCCGCCCATCGTATTTATTTCTCTTACTAATGATAAATTAAATTGGGAAATAATTCAATTTAGATGCGCCATGAATAAAACAAAGACGTAAAAAAGTTAATAAGTTATACGCCAAACAAGAGACCTTTTCAAGAAAAGGTCTCTCGAGCTCTAATAACGAAGATTCATTAATACGTTTCGTATTTTTTCGTCCTTCATTACTGTATCTTGATATCTTTGGGTAATCTCAGTTAGGGCAATGTCATGGTAAAAGAATTCGGTGAAAAATTTAACAAGT
>NZ_JAZVJO010000350.1:0-4473 GCF_059453735.1 Peribacillus sp.
AATAGTCTCAATTTTCTCAGGCAATTCATTCAATACATTCGTTTTCAAGCGGCGCAGGATGAATGGGCGAATACGCTTCGCTATTTTTTTCCGAGGCAGGTGAAGAAAGTCTTCTAAATTCGGTAAATAATTTGGGAAAACGACATCAAATAATGACCAAAGTTCCTCAAGTGAATTCTCCACAGGTGTTCCAGTTAGGGCAAAAATGTTGTCAGCTTTTAACTTTTTAACCGCTTTTGCCGTCTGTGTGGTAGGATTTTTGAAAGTTTGTGCTTCGTCTAAAAATAAACTATGGAACGTTCGACGGCTATATTCGGTTAAATCACTCCGCAACAACGGGTAGGATGTAATGATTACGTCCACTTCGGTTGCTTCACGAAGGATTTGTCTACGCTCCGCTTGATCTCCATCAACAATAACCGCCTCAATCTCAGGGGTGAATTTAGTCAGCTCATTCAACCAATTATAGGTAAGTGATGACGGAGTAACGACTAGTATCGGTAGTTTGTATTTTCTAATTTCGGGGAGAACGGAAACCATATAAGCAATACTTTGTAATGTCTTACCGAGTCCCATATCATCTGCAAGAATTCCACCAAACCGATAATGCGCAAGCGTCTTTAACCACTGAAAGCCCTGCTTTTGGTAGCCGCGGAGGACATGTTCAAGGCTTTTGGGCAGGTCGAAGGTTAACTGACTTGGATTTTTCATGGTTTCAACCAGTTCACGGAAAGAATCTCCGATGCTGACAGATGGATTATCTTCTAATGAATCAAGCAGCTGGAATCCCCTTACCAGCGGCAGGCGAAATTCATTTGCCAGCTCTTCTTCAGCTAGGTCTAATTCTTTCATTAACCGTTTAATTTCTGCTAATTCTGTACTTTCGAGCGTCATTAGCGATCCATTAGGCAAGCGGTAATATCTATGTTTTGCTTCAAGTGAACCAAGCAAATTACTGATTTCAGATTCAGGGATCCCTTCTAAATCAAAGCGAAACACGAGCCAATCAGTTCGATTATCGGCATCGACTCGAATCCGAGGACGAGGAGAACTCCTGTGAATCCGGGCTTTTACAGATGTGCTTGCAAATAGTTCGACTAAATCCTTCATCTGGGGCACGACATGATAAAGAAAGTGATATTCCAGCTCTTCGTTATGCATGAAGTAACCGCCTTCTGTTTTAGCGAAGGAACTGTCATCCATAATTTGCAGAATTTTTGCCTCTGTTTCATTATCTCGTATAAGGATGGAACCGGATTTTCGTTCATGATTTTCTTCTTCTAATGGGTTAATGACAAGCTGGCCATAGTGGAACTCTAAACCTGCCAATAAATTATTATTAACCCGATCTAAATATAGTTTGGCTTTCAGTGACTTTTTAACAAGCTGTCCCGTCACAGCCTCTGAAATATGAACCGTACCAAGCTTTCGTAAACCTGGGATGACTTTTGCCAGATAATGCTCCATTTGCGATTCTTGAATTTGGAATTGATGTTTTCCTGTGCGGTCAAGCGTTTGTTTTAACCCACCCACCGTTAGACAGTCTTCAGCAGATAGCTTAAGAATCTTATCCTCAGAAAGAACATATCCGTAAGCTTCCATTACCGTGATGTTCGTTAACCCGAGAACGCTTAACTGAAAACCACTGGAAGGCGATTCATCGAATTCAAAATATAACGGTGTTTTTTCAAAGACAGGGAAAATTTCCTCGATTGTGTGACCGTTATGTTCAATCTTAGCGAAGGGAGAGCTAATCAGAAGCGGGAGCATGTTTTCCCAAGAAGCAGGAGGAACAAGCAGTAGTCTTTTTCCTGTAACATCGATACTAAAGCGACGATCAAGATAATCTTGTTCGTTATGATGGATGAGTATTAGCTGTTGCAGAATCATCCCGATTTCTTTAGGAATATAGTGTTCTTCAGGATCATAGCTGAAGGAAGGAGAAAAGAAATAGCGTTCTTTTCGTTCTATTTTTTCAAGAAATTCTCTAAGATTTTGGACAATGAGTTTTCGCTTAAGTCCTGCTTTTATTTCAACGCCAAATAGGTATTTCCCATCATCAATTGGAAAGGGTTTAAAGATCATTTCAACGTCAAACGGCTGTCTAGAATCAAAGGGAGTCTCGATTGTTTTAAGTTTTAGCTGTTTTTTAGAAAAGAGGCCGAGTATATCGTTTGTAAGCTGCAGGTCCTCTTGAGAAATCGTGTCCTCTTCGGTGGTCTCGGTGTTCGTTGATTCAAGCGAAAGACGATGCTGTTGAACATACAGCATGACAGCAGCTATATGTTGGCAATGCTTCGTAAAAGAGCCGAGTGTCGGACAGGAACATTGGGCATGGACATCGCCGCTTTCATTCAATTCAAGGATGACGTGAAAGTCGCCCTTTACAGCGGCCTCACAAACGGTAGAATCGTAATGCTCAATCACAACCTGATTAGCTTTGAGGTAGGCTTCTCCTCTGCGATAAGCAGTAACTCCGCACATCTCCTTTATTGATTTTTTAGTCAAATGAAAACTCATTGCCGTGTTCACGCCTTTCAGAAATAAATTATGTAAGTAAATAGGTAATCGACGTATTTACCTTATCAGCATCAGACCATTTTAACAACAAGGACATTTATGTTTTATGTTGAAATAGTATATAGAAGATAAAGGAGGAGATTGTAATCAAGCTTGGTTTGAAGAAAAATGAAATGAAATTAGTTCCATATACAGACGAATATCACTGTGAATTTTGTACCGTAAAAGATGGAATTCTTCGTACAGTTCCCAACCAGGAAAATCGGATCGAACATATAGGCAGTACTGCGATAAGGGGAATTGTTTCGAAACCAGTCATAGATATTGTGATGGGAGTAGACCACCTGCAAAGTATTGATTCAGAAATAATAACTGGTCTCAAGAAAAGTGGTTTTTTGAGGCTGAAGGTAGAACGACCAGAGGAAATCATATTTGCAAAGTTTACGGATGATACCTATGAAGAGAAAACACACTTTCTTCATCTTGTAGAATATAATCAGCAGCTTTGGCATGATTTATTATTTTTTAGAGAGCATCTAAATGCAAACCCAAGTGAAAGAGAGGCCTATCAACAGCTTAAAAAAGATTCTATACGTTTAAATGGGATTGATGATTATACGGCCTCCAAGGAGTCATTTGTTAAAAGGATTTATAGTAAGCGAAATTGAAGTTACTGACTTAGCTGATTCGCGAGAATTACAACAAAAACAGCTGCCAAATGGATCATGGCCAACACTAAAAAAGCCGTTCCGTCGTTACGAGGGAGAAGGAGAAAGATGATTGGAAACAAGAACGTTTCAACCCCGAATAAAATGATAATCCAACCAATTCGTGTCGCTAACTTTTTCTCATCTCTTGCATTATGACCTGCAATAAACGATGTTTTCTCTTTTTTGCGTCACTAGAACGATCAAGATTCCCGCTATTGATACGAGTAACGACCCTCGATTAAATGAATGAATTGTAAAAAAAGTAACAAAACAACTTAAAGGAGGAAGGTTATTGAAATCATTACAAGGAAAAATCGCGATTGTAACGGGAGCCAGTCGATCAGGAGGAATAGGTTCTGCTATCTGTTTGGGACTGGCGGAAGCAGGAGCGGATATTTTTTTCACCCATTATCGTGCTTTTGATCAACTAGAAGGAAATGGGGAAGAACCTGAATGGCCCGCTATATTGTGTGAGAAAATAAAGCAGTTAGGAGTTCGTTCCAATCATATGGAAGCAGATCTATCCAATCCGGATATGCCTAAAGCTATTTTAGAGCGGATTGAAAAAACGTTGGGTACACCGTCTATTTTAATAAATAATGTGACCTACGAATTACGAACTGATTTCCGATCACTAAATACGGAGATCTTGGATAAACATTATAAAGTGAATAATAGCGGCACTATATCTTTGAGCTTAGAGTTTGCTAAACGATTTGAACAAGTTTATCCCGGCCAAAAAAATGGCAGAATCATCTTTCTCGTTTCCGGAGGACCAGATCCAACTAATTTGGCGTATATTGCAACAAAAGGCATGTTGATTGCGATTACCGAACCATTGGCAGTTGCACTTGCTCCTATCGGAATCACAGTCAATGCACTGAACCCTGGTCCCACCGATTCGGGTTGGATGGATGAGGAGCTTAAGAAACAGTTCCTGCCCATGTTCCCAATGGGGAGGGTAGGGACACCCAAAGATGCTGCAAACGTACTAACATTTCTTGCAAGTGATGGATCAGGTTGGATGACGGGACAACACCTTAAATCTGATGGAGGTTTTTTAGGGAAATAAATGAGGCAGATGTATAATCTGCTTTTTTCCAATAGGCTGAATAATGTGGTTTTTTTATGAATTGTTTACAAAAAAGGTATACTTAGATAAAGTGAAAAAATTATATCTACAATTACAGAAGATTTTTTTTTGAGTTTTTAACAATCAGTTTGGTCATACTTGATGAGAACC
>NZ_JAZVJO010000351.1:0-7718 GCF_059453735.1 Peribacillus sp.
ATCAAGGCTATTATGCTGCAGGCTTTCTGTCTTATGAAGCAGCGCCTGCCTTTGATTCTTCTTATAAAGTAAAAGTAGGCGGCAGCGTGCCGCTTATCTGGTTTGGTATATTTGAAGCTCCAGTCAATGGAGAAGCTTTAACAGATGATACCGCTCATTATGAAACGACAGATTGGCAAAGTGATACCAGTGCAGCCGACTATGAGCAGGGCTTTCAGTGTATTAAACAAAAAATTGAAAGCGGTGATACTTATCAAGTCAATTATACAATGAAGCTGCGCTCTTCTTTTAAAGGAGATGCTTTTGCTTATTATCAAGATTTAACAAAGGCGCAGAACTCAGCTTATAGTGTTTATTTAGATACCGGCGATATAACCATTTTATCAGCATCCCCAGAGCTTTTTTTCGATTGGAAAAACGATGTAATTACCACTCGTCCGATGAAAGGAACTGTTAAAAGAGGATATTCAAAAGAACAAGACGAGAGGCAGAAGGAATGGCTCCGTCAGTCAGAAAAGAACATAGCAGAAAATCTTATGATTGTCGATTTACTGCGTAATGATCTAGGTATAATCGCAGAGAATGGATCGGTCCATGTCGATGAGCTCCTAACGATTGAACAATATCCGACCGTGTGGCAAATGACGTCAACCATCACCGCCAAAACAAGTCCTTCCGTTACGTTTTTTGATTTATTTAAGGCCCTCTTTCCATGTGGATCGATAACAGGGGCTCCCAAAATAAGCACGATGGAGGTTATAGCAGCTGCCGAAAAGTCTCCCCGTGGTATCTATTGCGGGGCAATTGGGTATCTAACACCCAATCGAGAAGCGGTTTTCAATGTTCCCATTCGGACTGTCGTACTCGATAGGGAAACTGACGAACTGGAATATGGCGCGGGTGGAGGAATTACTTGGGACTCAGAGATTAATGAAGAATACAAAGAAGCCTATCTAAAAGCATCTTTACTAACAACTAGTACACCCGACTTTCAACTACTTGAAACCATTAAACTCGAGAATGGACAGTATTATTTGCTTGAACATCATTTAAAACGGCTGTTGAAATCGGCTGACTATTTCGGGATAAAGTTACTACTGATCGACATTCAAAATGAATTATATCCATTCGCTCAAAAATACCGTACGGGCCTGAAAAAAGTGCGTCTGCTGATTAACAAGGCTGGAGTTGTTACAATAGAATGTAACGACATTGAAAAGCTGAGCGGAGTAAAAAAGGTAAAATTGGCGGATAAGCCTATGAGTAAAGATAATCCGTTTCTGTATCATAAAACGACACATCGATATATGTATCAAGCTTTTCAAGCAAGCTTTCCCGGTTATTTTGATGTACTTCTCTTCAACGAGGAAAAGGAACTAACAGAATTTACAAATGGTAACCTTGTTCTAGAGATTAATAATGAGTATGTTACACCGCCGATACATAACGGACTCTTACCGGGAACTTTTAGAGAAGAACTGCTGATAACTAAACAAATTGTAGAAAAAACAGTCACGTTGGATGATTTGCATCGAGCATCGGCCATCTGGTTTATTAATAGTGTGCGGGACTGGGTTGAGGTGGAATTGTCTTACTGAGCTGTCTTTCCTCTAAGTCTGTATGGTTTAAAGGGTGAATGGTTAAAGTAAGACCATTCACTAAAGGAGGGGTTAAAATGGAAAGCACGAATGAGTTTGTTAAAAAAGTCGTGGAACAACAGCAAAAGCAAAAAAAGAATCAAAAACGTCAGGGAAAAGGTCACCCGGAATTTAAGCTTCCTAATAAACAGCATTAACTAAAGGATGAAAAAGAAAAACAGACTCTCAAACGAGAGTCTGTTTTTTTTATGAATTAGGCTTTTTGTACGTTAGTCGCCTGTGGGCCTCGTTGGCCTTGTTCAACTTCGAAGGTTACTTCTTCGCCTTCTTCAAGCGATTTGTATCCTTCACTTTGAATAGCAGAGAAGTGTACAAATACATCGTCGCCATCTTCCCGCTCAATGAATCCAAAGCCTTTTTCACTGTTAAACCATTTTACTTTACCACGTTCCATTTTTGTTGCCTCCTAGCACTTGTGTAAATTGCAACTGTAGTTGCGTATATATTATTGCCAGAAATTATTATCTTTAAACATATCTGAAACAAATTTTTAGGATTAATCTAAAGTAATAACTGGTAAATGTTTGTTGACTTTCAGCATTCCGCATACTAGAATATGCTTATCCAATGGAAAAATACATTTGATTCTGTTTATACGAAAGTTGTTTTGCGCTACTTGACCACAGGCTTTTGTAAATAACATTTGTGATGAAGGGTACCTGTACTGCTCCGATGCAGACAGCAATAATGGAGGTTCATTTTACTTGTTAACAAAATGTATGAATTTATTAAAAATAGGCTCGGCTTCGATTGATTTGGTACTTCACAAAACTGAATTTGAACCTGGAGCAAATGTTAAAGGTTGTTTTTACCTTAAAGGCGGATGGGTGAAGCAAAAGATAAAGCGGTTAGAATGCGATTTGATTGTAAAAAACAGTGAAACAAATCAAGAGACGATGGTGGAAGCAGCCACGACTATTTTGATGTCTAAAATAATTGATTCACACTCAATGTGTGAATTTCCGTTTTCCTATAAATTGCCAACCGATCTTCATCACTCAGAGTTTCTGAGCTATCGCTTTCATACCAGACTAATTTTCACCAATGAAATTAAACAAAATGATCATGATGAGATAAAAATTGTACGCTGACGTACTACGAATAAAGTCAATTGGGAGGCCTATATAGCCTTCTTTTTTTATGAGAAATAGGGACAGCAAGTCCTAACTATAGATAAGGGGTGCAGGCAGGTGGTCGTAGCAATTGGAATTATTGTGGTTATGATTATGTCTATGTTTACAGTAGCAATCATCATGATCGGAAAGCAGTCTAAAAAGACAAATCCAGAGTATTTTCATACATATATGCAACAACTAGGTACCGATTTTGCTTTCTCTTTAAAACATAATGGAATTGTAGAATGTTCGGTACATGAACATAAAAAAATGCCGCTGGCAAGCACAGTGAAATTAATAATTGCGATGGAATTTGCTCGTCAGGTTTCTGAAGGACAATTAGACAAAAATGAACAGATCTCGTTGACTGAGCTTGATTTATTTTACATTCCTAATACTGATGGCGGAGCACATCCTGAATGGCTGAGTCAGGTAAGACAACAAAAACTTATTCATAATAACCATGTCAACCTAATTGAAGTAGCAAAAGGGATGATGGCATTCAGTTCGAATGCGAATACAGAGTATCTATTGCGGAAGCTGGGACTTGATGCAATTAATCAACAGCTAGCATTATTTAATCTTCGAGATCATGATGACTTGTATCATTTTTGTGCCGCAGTCATGATTCCTGCTTATTTAGAAGAACAATATGAAAACGAACAGGTTTTGGACAAGCTGACAAAGATGTCTCACGAGGAGTATGTGTTACTTGCTGGGCAACTTGCTGCTGAACTTGCTGATGGTAAGCTGCAGGAGCTGAAACAAAAGGTTATGCCTATGTCAGAAAATCTGCAGAGAATATGGTCAGACCGTCTTCCAAGGGGAACGACTTCGGACTATCTTCACTTGCTGGAATCCATCAATCAAAAAGCATTTCTTCCTAAAAACATGCAGGCTGTTTTGGATGAAATAGTAGAAACAGCTATGACTAATCCGCGTAATCAAACGTGGTTGAAGCATGCCGGGCAAAAAGGCGGATCTACAAAATGGGTGTTTACGTTGGCTGCTTACTTTACAGATCATTTACACAATACAACCGAGCTTGTTTTCTTTGCCAATGATTTGGAACCCCTGCAGCTGATGAAACTACAAGAAAACGCAAATGAATATATGGTGAAGATTGTGAAGGATCAGGAATTTTTAAAAACATGTGCAAATGTAAATCGGGAGTATGTAGTACCGTTAAATAAAGCCGAGTAATCTATTGGATAGACTGTCAAGAACGACTGACAGTCTCTTTTTTTTTCATTCGAAGAGAAGCGGATTTCAAAACGATATTATGAAAGAGTAAAGGGCAGATTAGATAATAAGGTATATTCATTTACATAGGGTAGGGGGGTATGCTACAATTTGGATAAGGAGTGAGTGAAATGGATTTAGAGATACTGCCATCGGACGATAGTGCTTGCTGTACTTCGGATGATGAAACCAGGAAAAGTCATCATTCCGACAAAACTAAAAAGGATTTAATTACGCGTCTTAATCGAGTAGAAGGTCAAATCCGAGGTATAAAAGGACTCATTGAGAAAGATACGTACTGTGACGATGTGATTAATCAAATTGCATCAACACAAGCAGCCCTCAATGGGGTAGCAAAGCTCTTGCTTGACCGGCATATGAGAAGCTGTGTCGTAGATCGAATCAATGAAGGCGACTTAGATGTTGTCGATGAAGTGCTCATAACTATACAAAAATTGATGAAAAAATAAAGGAGAAGTGAAGAGAATGGAAAACGTAACATTAAATGTATCTGGGATGTCTTGTGGGCATTGTGTAAAAGCTATAGAGGAAAATGTAGGAAAGCTTAATGGCGTGAGTTCAGTCAAAGTTGACTTAGATACAGGAAAAGTCGAGGTTGCTTTTGAATCTCAAAAATTGAGTCTTGATACAATAAAAGAGACAATTGATGATCAGGGATATGAAGTTAAGTAAGGAGGGCGCATGTCGTCCTTTTTTTCAATTGATTTTAAGAAAGAAGTGTGGGAATCATGGCTGAATCATTAAAGGAAGCAACTATGCAAATTAAAGGCATGACCTGTGCAGCCTGTTCAGCAAGAATAGAAAAAGGATTAAATAAAATGCCAGGTGTTGAAGACGCCAATGTCAATCTAGCTCTAGAAAGATCAACGATTCATTATGATTCCGGCCAAATAAGTGCTGCAGAACTAGAACAAAAGATACTTGATCTCGGTTATGAGGTGGTAAAGGAGAAGCGTGATTTCGCCATTACCGGCATGACCTGTGCAGCTTGTTCAGCAAGAATAGAAAAGGTACTCAACAAAATGGAAGGAGTATCATCTGCTGGAGTCAACCTGGCGATTGAAAAAGCAACAGTTGAATATAATCCAGCTCAGACATCACCGAAAGAGATTGTTCAACGTATTGAAAAGATTGGCTACGGTGCGATTATTGATGATGCAAAAGAGGCAGGTGACTATCGCCAAAAGGAAATTCAAAAACAAACGACTAAATTAATAGTTTCTGCGGTACTGTCTTTTCCATTATTATGGGCGATGGTGAGCCATTTCTCCTTCACCTCTTTTATTTATCTGCCGGACTTTGTAATGAATCCATTTGTGCAAATGGCTCTGGCTACACCTGTTCAATTTCTAATTGGCTGGCAGTTTTACATGGGCGCATACAAGGCGTTACGGAATAAAAGTGCCAATATGGATGTATTGGTCGTTCTCGGAACTTCAGCTGCTTATTTTTATAGTGTTTATCAAGCAATTATCTATCAAAATAGTCATCATTCAGCACAATTATATTTTGAAACGAGTGCCGTGTTAATTACGTTAATTATTCTTGGTAAATTATTCGAAGCAAAAGCCAAAGGACGCTCTTCAGAAGCCATTAAGAAACTCATGAATTTACAGGCTAAAACAGCAGTAGTTATCAAAGATGGCAAAGAAATTGAAGTTTTATTAGAAGACGTTATCAAAGACGATATTCTTGTCGTTAAACCAGGCGAAAAGATTCCTGTGGATGGAATGGTTCTTGAAGGAAATTCGGCTGTAGATGAATCTATGTTAACTGGAGAAAGCATCCCAGTTGATAAAATAATCGGCGATGAAGTAATCGGTTCAACAGTTAATAAGAATGGTTTCTTAAAAGTACGCGCCGCAAAAATTGGCCGCGAAACAGCTCTTGCACAGATCATTAAAGTGGTAGAAGAAGCGCAAGGCTCGAAAGCACCTATTCAACGACTTGCGGATAAAATATCTGGCATTTTTGTACCTGTTGTTGTTGGAATCGCTCTTGTAACTTTCTTGATATGGTTTCTTTTAGTCCAGCCGGGAGAGTTTACAGACGCCTTGGAAGCCATGATTGCTGTCCTCGTGATTGCTTGTCCCTGTGCACTTGGCTTGGCTACACCTACTTCTATTATGGCAGGTTCAGGACGGGCAGCAGAATTTGGTATACTATTTAAAGGCGGCGAACATCTAGAAACAACGCATCATATTGATACGGTCATCGTCGATAAAACAGGAACGGTGACAAACGGTAAACCAGAATTAACGGATGTAATCATCGAAGGACCATGGAAAGAAACAGAATTCCTATCTTTTGTGGGGACGGCCGAGAAACAATCCGAACATCCACTAGCAAAAGCGATTGTCCAAGGGATTCAATCAAAAGGTGTCTATTTAAAAACAGTAACTGATTTTGAAGCATTTCCTGGCTATGGTGTTCGGGCCATAATTGATCAAAAGGTAGTATTAATTGGTACTCGGAAACTGATGGTAGAAAATAAGATTGAAACTGGATCAGCTGGTACTACAATGGAAACGCTGGAAAGCGGCGGGAAAACAGCGATGCTGGTCAGCATTGATGGTCATTATGCTGGACTAATTGCTGTCGCCGATACGTTGAAAAGTACTTCAAAGGATGCCATTGACCGCTTAAAATCAATGAATATAGACGTGATTATGATTACAGGTGACAACAAGCGGACCGCGGATGCGATTGCAAAAGATGTGGGGATCGACCACATAATTGCGGAAGTCCTTCCCGAAGGAAAAGCAGAAGAAGTCTCGAAACTTCAGCAAGCTGGTAAGAGAGTAGCAATGGTTGGAGATGGAATCAATGATGCACCCGCGCTGGCATCTGCTGATATTGGCATGGCTATTGGGACAGGAACAGATATTGCGATGGAAGCAGCTGATATTACGCTTATCAGTGGTGATTTAAATAGTATTGCGGATGCCATTTTAATGAGCAGGGAAACAATGAAGAATATTAAACAAAACCTTTTCTGGGCATTTGCCTATAATGTAATAGGCATACCAATTGCTGCGATAGGTCTGCTTGCCCCATGGGTAGCAGGGGCTGCAATGGCATTTAGTTCCGTTTCGGTTGTATTGAATGCCCTGCGCCTGCAGAAAATCAAGTTAAAATAAGAACCATGTGAAGCGAAGAAATTCGCTTCTTCTTATATTTGGTATCGCAAATGGTATTAATTATATCGAGTACTTTAAAAGTGCTAATTGAGGTTGAATGCATATGGATGCATGTATTTAGCATGTTGAAATAATGTGAGGAATGAGGAGGTTAATATGTCTACAATCAATTTACAAAAGAAAAATGTGCAAATTGTTTTAGAAAAGAAACAATTAACTAAAGTAAAAGCCAGAGTGGGTCTAGTACTTGATTTAACAGGTTCAATGAGAAAAATGTATAATAACGGAACTGTGCAAGAGGTAGTGGAGAGAATTCTTGCGATTGCATCCCAGTTCGATGATGACGGTATGCTGGATGTTTGGGTTTACGATAATGAATATACCCGGTTAGATTCAGTAGATGAAAAGGATCTCATGGGATATGTCGAAAGAGAAATACTCAACAATAATTCTGTGCATAAATTTGGAAGAAACGATGAAGTACCTGTAATGAAGGATGTACTTAAGAAATACATAGAAGAAGAACCAAGTGTTGATCCTGC